>JBFMHI010000093.1 GCA_040753085.1 bacterium
GCTGTGCCCCTACAAGGCAGTATGCCACGCCTTTACTTCCCTTCTGTCCCCAATTTGCTACTACACTCCAATTTCCGACTCCCCATCTTGAAATACCTCTTTGAACTCATATGGCTGAGTAGTTACCCAGAGGTTATAGAATTCCCTCCTCAAATTATTCCCATTTTGAGTAATTATTCTCCTTATATATGCAGATTCATTATCGGAGAAATTGGCTCTTAATGATTCTCGATAAATTCATAACTAATTTTCCCTTCGCATCTTCGTGCTTTGGTGGCTGAACGGTTCCAGGTTTTATTTCAAAATAATGTATTTGATAACCGCACAGGTCGAAATTTTTCTGCGCCTTCTAATTGAAGCAATTTCTTTTTCCAGGCCAGGCCGGAGGAAAAGCCCCCCAGGGCGCCATCACTTCGAAGAATCCGGTGACAGGGGATGAGAATGGGAAGGGGATTTGCCGAAAGCGCCTGCCCCACAGGGCGAGATGCCTTCGGTTTACCCATAATTTCAGCCACCCAGCCATAGGCGCGCGTTTCTCCATAAGGGATGGCTTGAACTGTCTCCCACACCTTTCTTTGAAAAGGAGTGGCCTGCTTTAGATCGAAAGGATAATTAAAGAAAACCTTTTTGCCCTCGAAATAGTCAGTAAGCTCTTTACTTAAAGTTTGAAAGGGAGAGGGGTCGATTATCAATTCGCCGCTTACTTCTTCTGTTAACCTTTGAAGGGCATAATCCTTATTTCTCTGGGGCAAAATAAGCCTTAACAGTCCCTCTTTTGTCCCGGCTAAAGCCAACCAGCCTTCTTCGGTCAGGAAAAAACCGCAGCTTATCTTTAGACCAGGATATTTATGGCTAAATTTCGGCATAGCCTGGCTTCCTCAGGTAAATAGGCTGAAGACTGAAGACTGAAGTTCAATAGTCTTCAGCCTTCAGTCTTCAGCCTTCAGTTTATCCACCTGAGTAGAAAAAGTCAAGGGTTTTGTTTTTGAGAATGGCCGACCAAACAATTAGGCTTGACATGGTTTAAATATTGTGATATTATTAGTGCCTATGAGGAGCATAAATGGAATTCTATTACCTAAACAAGCCCTGCTGTGGTTAACCCTCTTGGCCATGTTAAGTTCATCTCTGGCCTGGGCAGAGGAAGGCAAGGCCATCACTAATATTATGGTTGACGGCCTGAGCCGGATAGATGAGAAAGAGGTCAAGACAGTCATAAAGACTACCGTAGGAGAGGTTCCTTCCAGGCAGGGTATCAGAGAGGATGTGAAGGCTATTTATGCCCTGGGACATTTCTCAGATGTGAGGGTTGATTTAAATGAGGCGGAGAATGATGTGGCCCTTACCTTTCGGCTGGAAGAACGTCCTTTAATAGCCTCCATCTCTGTTGAGGAGAATAAAGCTATTGAAAGTAAGAAGTTGATTAAAGAAAGCGGCTTAAAAGAAAAGGAATCTTTTGATCCTTATACCCTGATCGAAGCGGAAAGAAAGATTGAAGCTTACTATAAGGAAAAAGGTTATCTGAGCATTTGTGAAGCCAAGACAAAAGAAACAGCCGAGGGTGTGGATATTATTTTTAAGATCAGCCAGGAAAAGATAATCAAGATCAAAAAGATAATCTTTAAAGGCAATAAGGTCTTTTCTTCTTGGAGGCTTCGCTGGAAGATGGACCTGGGGAAGGGGGATGCCTACGATGAGTTTAAATTAAAGCAGGATCTGGCCAGTATAACTGATCTTTACAGAAATGAAGGATATGCCTTAGTTGAGATCCCTCCTCCGGTTACTTCCTTTGAATCGGAAGGTGAAGGGATGGTGGTCAATATCGAGATCAAAGAGGGGGAACAATTCAAATGGGGTGAAATAACCTTTGAAGGGAATACCCTGTTTCCTGAAGAGAAATTGCGGGAAGCCCTGGAAATAAAATCCGGAACTATCTATTCTTTAAGTAAAATTCAACAGGGTATAGCCAAAATAGATATGCTCTATGCTCAATTCGGCTACATTGGGGCGCAGATTATCCCTCAACCGGATTTTAATCAAGCGGCCGCCGGGGTAAATTTACATCTAAGAATAGAGGAAGGCGAGCAGGCTTATATCGAACGGATACTTATTTCTGGCAATGAAAAGACCAGAGAAAAGGTGATCAGACGGGAAATCGTCGTTAAGGAAGGCGAGGTCTTTGATAGAGAAAAGGTCAGGCTTTCCCGTCAGAAGATCTTTCAATTGGGTTTTTTCAGCAAGGTGGATATAGAAATAATGGATGGCAGTGCGCCGCATAAGAAGGTGCTGGGTATAAGTGTGGAAGAGAGGCGGACCGGCACGGTCGGCGCTTCCATTGGCTATAGTAATCAGGATGGACTAATCGGCTCGGTGGAGCTTTCTCATGAGAATCTTTTGGGCCGGGCCTGGCGGACCAATTTGACCCTCGAGTTTGGTGGCCGGCTGCACCGCTACATCTTAGGCTTTACTAACCCATGGTTTATGGATACCCCTACTTCGATTGGGTTCGACATCTACGATACTCGTCGAGAAGAAAGAGATGAAGGTGATTATATTGAAGGCAGGCGAGGTGGGGGGATAAAAATAGGCCGCCGCTTCGGAGATTTCAATAAGGTTTTCTTTGATTATAAATTAGAAGGGGTTATGATAGATGAGGTTGATACCGATACGATAGAGGATATTAGAGACTTTGCCGACCAGTACGGCGAAGGACGATGGGTGAGAACCAGCAGTATTACTAATCGTCTGGTGCAAGATACCCGGGATAATCCTTTCAACACTACCTCAGGATATCAGGTTACGCTTAGAAATGAATTGGCGGGTGGTATCCTGGGCGGGGATATTGACTTTTACAAGCCGAGCTTAGAGGCGACTTATTTTCTGCCTACCTGGTGGAAATTCGTTCTTGCCTTTCAGACTAAAATTGCCCTGGTAGCCAGTATTAAAGCTGATCCGGGAAAAGATGTGCCTGATTTTGAAAAATTTTATCTGGGTGGGGCTAACACTATCAGAGGTTATAGTGAGAGAAAAATCCATCCTGAGGGAGGCGGCGGGAAATCTATGACGCTGCTTAATGTAGAAGCCCGATTTCCTATTGTTCCTCCCCTTACGGGGGCCTTCTTTCTGGATGCAGGCAATGCCTGGGAAGAATTTAAAGACTTTGAGTTAAACGACCTTAAACACGGTTGCGGTTTTGGCCTCCGTTTTGATACTCCTATGGGACTTATCCGCCTCGATTATGGCTATGCCCTGGATGACTTCGATGATGTCAAAAAGGGAGATCGGGAATTTCATTTTAGTATCGGATCGACTTTCTAGTAGAGCTCGGCGAAAGATGTAGGGGCGAATAATTATTCGCCCCTACCACTCGCCAGTAAAGAGGTTATGTTATGGGAAGGTCTTACATCCTTATCGGGTTGCTTTTTCTTATAGCTGGGTGTGGGAATCGTGAAGATCTGGTGGGCCCTGAGGTAAGCAATAGATTTGAAAATTGGCCTACCTCGGCCATACTCGAATTCAGCTTAGCCCAGGATTCATACTATCCCCAGACAGTTAATACCGGAAGCCGTGAGAAATTGCTGGCCGGGAGATGGGAGGGATATAAGGCCAGGACCCTTTTAAAGTTTGACCTGAGCGATATACCAGATACGGCGGCTATACAGGAGGCAACCCTCGAATTATACTGCTTTGGATCTTACGGGAGCAGCCAGGTCAGCTTATCCCTCCATGAAGTCACAGAAACATGGGAGGAAGATAAGGTCACCTGGAAGGATGACATAGCCTTTCATCAGGAACTGGATACCAAGGAAATAATAGGCGCAGGGACAGTCTCGTGGTCGGGGGGAATAATGGAGGCCGTGAGGGGAAGACTGACTAATGGCTCGATTAGCCTTTTGATAAGATCGACTCAGGAAGACATTGACACCTCCCTTAAGGAGTTCTATTCTAAGGAAAAGACCCTGGGAATAGATGGGGCGGAAACTTCTCCGTCTATGACCGTTAAGTATGAATTAGAGGGCGAGACAGAAGCTGCTTCGGTGAAATTAAACCCTATCGAGGATGTCTTTATTATCACTAAAAGTGAGTCTGAAACCCCGACCGGCCAGGAAGATGTTTTAGTGGTAGGCGCCTTTAATGGATATAGCCACAGGATGGCCCTTCAGTTTTCCATTTTTCCCGGGGAAGAGGACGAACTGCCGAATGAGGCCACCATAGACAAGGCTGAACTCAGATTGCACGGTTATAATATCCTGGGCGAAGAAGGCAGCTCATTAAGTGTCTCTATTTACGCCATTACTGAAAAATGGACGGAAGGGGAGGCTGACCTCGCCAGTTATAACCCGACGGCTAAAGCGGCCGGAGAACTTACCTCAGATACCTCGAGTTTGAATATAACCTCGCTGGTGGACGCTTGGAATAGAGAGGGCGGAAATCTTGGCCTGCTCATAAAACCGACGGATGAAGTGGAGGGAAGTTCCTTCAAGGGGGTCTATTCTTCGGAACATCCTACACCTGAGCTGAGGCCGGTGGTAGTTGTGACCTATACTCTACCGCCGACTAAGCCTGGATACGATAAATAGAGGACGGTTCAAATCGTCCATTTTTCTTGTGAAACCTTGCGGGTCCTTCGTATCTTCCTCAATAATTTGGGGCAACCTACTCGGGTTATACGAGATCAGAAACCCGTTTTTTCGGAAAAAACGGGTTTCTAATTTAGCCGCAAGCTTTCACAGTAAGGTGAACCATCCCAAATTTTGCCAATTCTGTGAGGAAACGGAAGAGGAAGAGATTTAGGAGTGCTGATATGCCTATTTTTATCCTGTTAACGATTACCCTTATTCTCACTTTTAATCCTAACGCCTACGGCTCTTCCATCTTCGGCATAGACGGCCTGGGTGAGCCTGAGTCAACCTATAGCGCCCGGGCCGAAGGCATGGGTGGGGCGGGTATGGCCATTGCCGATGATGCGGCCGCCCTGGCCATAAATCCGGCCGGTTTGTCTCAAATAAAGGGTTTCAGGCTCTTCTTGCCTTTTAAATATGAGAAAGTGAAGGTCAACAGTCAATCCTCGGCGGTGGTGCCCCTTATTTCCGTTATTTCTCCTTTCCCTCAAAAGGTTACCCTCGGCTTTGGGATAATCCAGAGATACGATTTTAATCTTGAAACCGGAGATAATTCCTTTACCCTGGAAGAAACAGAAATAAAGAGAAGAGTGGAACGCAAGGGCAGCATCAATGCCTATTCCCTGGCGGCTTCAGTGGCCTTTAGAGACCGGGTTTCTCTGGGATTAAATCTAAACAAGCTGATCGGCAGCAGCCAGGAGACCTGGATAACCGATTTTGATGATGCAGAATATATTGATGCTGAGGATATAATTAAGGTGTATTATTCCTCCGGCCTAAATCTTGAGCTGAGCACCTTGATCCGAATCAGGGATGACCTTAATCTGGCTACGGTTATTGAACTTCCGTCCACCCTTAAGGCCAGAACCAAGGTTAAGAGCCGATTTGAATCCGAGGATAAGTTAGAGGACGAGGCGCCTTACTCTGAAGAGGCTAAGATAGATATGCCTATATCTTATGGCCTTGGGGCGGCCTATCGTCCCGGTGGAAAGAGATTAACGATGGCCCTAGATTTTGATACCACCCTTTGGCCGAGAGTTAAAATAGATGGAGAGAGAAATCCGTATCTTATGGATACCGGCACGCTCTATTTAGGGGCGGAATACGAACTTGGAGGGGGAGGGAGGCATAGTTTTCAGGGAAGTAAATTAAGGCTGGGATACCAGACCGGCACTTGGTATCATACCTATAAGAAGACCCAGACGGTCAAAACAAGGTTCATCACCGCCGGCGCAGGTTTCCTCTTCCGGAGTGGACAGGTGGACTTCTCAGTCGGATTTGGGAGACGGGCAGATGAGTCAAAGGAGATTAAAGAAGATGTGATCCGGTTTTTGGTTTCCTTCAACTTGATTCCGGCAGAAGAATAGAAAGGAGAAAGGAGATGGATAAAAATGTCTAAAAGATACCTTATTATTGGGGCGCTAAGTGGGTTAATGATTTTTACGGTCGGGGCTGTTTCGGCTGAACCAGCGGTTAAGATTGCCTTTGTCGATGTCTCACGGGCCTTTGATGAGTATCCGGCTACTCAGGAAGCCACCAAGAATCTTAATGAAGAATTGGCTGGGCGGAAGTCGACTATTGAGGTAAAGCAGGCTGAAATAGCCGATCTGAAAGAGAAATTACTGGCCGGTCTTCTTTTGAGTGACGCTGAGAAAGAAAGACGGAGAGGAGAAATCGAACGTAAGACTGAGAAATTAAAGCAGTATTTTGAGGAATCACAGAAGTATCTGTCTGAAAAAGAACAAGGTCTAACCAAACGCTTAATGAGCAAGGTATATGAAACGATCAAGGAGGTAGCCGAGGTCAAAAAAATTGACATTGTTCTGGATAAATCCGCCCCTTCTTTTGTTTACGGCAAAAAGGAACTGGATATAACCGAAGAGGTAATCAGCCTGCTTAAAAAGAAGGAATCAGGGGAGGGTAAAGTTAAAAAATGAGTAAGTCTCTGGGAGAGATAGCTGCGGCCGTGGGAGGAAAGGTGGTCGGAGCCTCGGATATATCTATTCTTGGTGTAGCGACTATTGAAGATGCCAAGCCCGGAGATATCGTCTTCGCCCTGAATGGGAAATATCTGGAGGCGGCCTTTTCTTCCCAGGCTTCAGCGGTAATCGTCGGACAAGAAGTAACCAAAGCGCCCAAGCCTGTTATTCGAACTAATAATCCGAGGTTGGCTTTTGCTAAGGTTCTGGAGCTGTTCGCCCCGGTGGTGCGGATAAGGCCGGGTGTCCATCCCACGGCCATTCTGGGAGAAGGCGTAAATATAGGGGAAGGTGCGGCTATTGGCGCCTGTGTAACGGTGGGTGATAAGGTTAGTATTGGAAATGGGGTCGTTATCTATCCCCAGAGTTATGTAGGAGATGAAGTTATTATCGGAGCGGGAAGTATTATCTATCCCAGGGTGACGTTGGGACAAAGGGTGCGATTAGGCCAAAGGGTGATTATTCACAGCGGAGCGGTTATTGGAAGTGATGGTTTCGGCTATCTGGAGGTAGATGGCCGGCATCAAAAAATCCCTCAGAATGGGACAGTGGTCATTCACGATGATGTGGAAATCGGGGCCAATGTAACCATAGATCGAGCTACTACCGGCGCGACCTCCATCGGCCGCGGCACAAAGATAGATAATTTAGTTCAAATAGCTCATAATGTGACGATTGGGGAGGATTGTCTGGTGGTCGCCCAGACAGGCATTTCCGGAAGTGTCAAGATAGGCGACCACGTTACCCTGGCCGGTCAGGTAGGCGTAGCCGGTCATCTGTCTATTGGCTCCGGAGCGGTTATTGCCGCTAAAAGCGGAGTAACAAAAGATATTGAAGCCCATCAGTATATCTCCGGCTTTCCGGCTAAACCCCACGAAGAGGAAAAGCGAATCAAAGCCGCCATACCTCGATTGCCGCAGCTTCTCAAAAGGGTCAAAGAATTGGAGCGAAAATTGGGGTCCGCTAACTCGTAACTGTCTCCTGGCGTCCCCAAGGGGATTTGAACCCCTGCTACCACCTTGAAAGAGTGGTGACCTAACCACTAGTCGATGGGGACGTGATTCTAACTTATCACAACAGCCACAAATTGTCAAGGGAAAAGTCCTATGAGTCGATATTTTGTCAATCAATTAACCCCAGGCTCAAAGGTCAACGAGGTCTTTCTCCTCTGTAGCACCCAGTTAAAGGACTATGCTAAAGGTCGATTTCTCTCTTTGGAGCTGGGAGATCGAACCGGTCAGATTGGGGCGGTTATGTGGGACGGAGCTGAACAAGCCTATCAGAGGATTGAAGTGGGCGATCTTGTCCGGGTCAAGGGCTGGGTAGGCAGCTACAATAATAAACCCCAGGTGACGGTCGATTCAATAGATAAAGTGGCTTCAGAGAATATGTCTGATTGGTCGGACTTTTTGCCTGAAACCTCGAAAGATAAAGAAACTATGTTAGCCGGTATAAGGGAAATAATAAACAGTATTAAGACTCCCTATTTAAATAAACTTCTCAGGCTCTTCTTCGAAGACGCCCATTTTCTGAAGCAATTTAAAGAAATCCCGGCAGCCAAAAAATGGCATCACTCTTATCGGGGGGGACTTCTGGAGCATACCCTCACCGTAGTAATTCTCTGCGACCGGATTGCTGATCTATATCCTCTGGATAAAGATATCCTTCTGGCCGGGGCAATTCTTCATGATATCGGTAAGATAGAAGAATTCTCTACGGGCGCTGTTACTGACTACTCAGATGAAGGGAGATTGATCGGGCATACCATCCTGGGCGATGAGATGGTGAGAGGAAAAATAGACCAGATTCCTGATTTCCCCTCTGAACCGGCCCTCAGGCTGCGGCATATGCTTATTAGCCATCACGGAGAATATGAATTTCAGGCGCCCAAGAAACCAAAGACCCCGGAGGCGTGTCTGCTCCATTTTGCTGACAACCTTGATGCCCACGTAACCGGATTCCTGCAAGAAATAGATAAGGCCAGGGCTGATGGAAGATCCTGGACAGACTATGTTAAGGTGGTCGAAAGATATCTCTACGTTGGTTCTAAAAAAAAAGATTTGAGATAGAGATAGAGATTTGAGATGGAGTTGCTTGTTTCTCTATCTCCTGGAAGAAACCAATGATCCGGATAGAAAATCTAAGTAAAAGCTACAATGGCCAATTAGCGGTAAATAACATCTCCTTTGAAGTCAAGACTGGTGAAGTCCTTGGCTTCCTTGGCCCTAACGGCGCGGGGAAGACCACTACTATGAAGATCATCACCTGTTTTATGCCCCCTACTTCAGGGGAGGTGTATGTGGATGATCTGAATATTTGTGACCATTCTCTGGAAATAAGGAAAAAGATAGGTTATCTGCCGGAACATACCGCCCTCTACCAGGACATGAACGTGATTGATTATCTGGCTTATGTGGCCGAGTTAAGAGAAATCCCGGCAGGTAAGAGGCGGGGACGAATACGGGAGATGGTCGACCTCTGCGGGCTTTCCGAGGTGCGTCCCAAGAATATCGGGGAGCTTTCCAAGGGATTCAGACAGCGGGTGGCTTTGGCCCAGGCAATGATCCACGACCCGGACATCCTCATCCTTGATGAGCCTACCATTGGGCTTGACCCCAACCAGATTGTTGAAATTCGAGGGCTAATCAAGCAGCTCGGCCGGGAAAAGACGGTTATCCTCTCTACCCATATCCTTTCCGAGGTTCAAGCCGTATGCAGCCGGGTGATTATCATCAACAAGGGCAGTCTGGTGGCGGATGGAACGCCAACTGAGTTGACGGGTAACCTTCAGGGAGAGGAGACGGTCTATTTGGAATTAAAAGGGACCTCGCCGGATTTCAGACCGGCCCTGGAAGGCCTGTCAGGAGTCGATGAAATTGTTGAAGAAATGCCTTTGGATGGCCGAACCGTTTACCGAATTGAATCAAAAAAGGAAGACCTCAGGGAAGAGCTTTTCCATTTAGCTGTCCGGCAGGGTTGGACCATCCTGGAACTCAGACGGGAACAGACCAGCTTAGAGGATGTCTTTAGGGAGTTAACAAAATAGGTGGAGATGGAACTTATGCCTCTATGACCAACAGACAGTAAAGAACGCTTAATGAGATCTTCGAAAAACCAACCCGGGCGGATATCGAATGGAATGCAGTCAAATCGCTACTGTCTGCTTGTAAGGCGAGTATTCGGGAGGGCAGAGGCTCGCGCCTTCGCATAGTCCTAAATAACCAGGTTCTGAACTTACACACGCCACACCCCCAGAAAGAACTAAAGAAATATGCGGTGGAACTCGTCAGAGAATTCCTGGTAAGGGTAGGAGTGCAACGGTGAATAACATTTTAAAATACAAAGGCTATACAGGAAGCGTCAGCTTTGATGCCGAGGATAAGATTTTTCATGGTCGAGTCATAGGGACTACAGACGTAATCGGGTTTGAAGGCGCATCTGTGGATGAACTTGAAAGCGACTTTCACGAAGCGGTAGATGATTATTTGGAAACCTGCCGTGAGATTGGCAAAGAGCCTGAAAAGCCTTTTTCAGGTCGGCTTGTTCTCCGCATTCCATCCGAACTCCATTGTGCTATTGTGCTCGAAGCGAAAAGGCGGAAAAAAAGTATCAATGACTGGATAGCTGAAGTTTGTAAGCGGATGGTTGAGGTTAACTGATATGGCATGAAGTATGGCTATAGTGGATTCCTGGACAAGGCCTCACCTGAGAGGCGGGAGAGGTATGAGATCAATTGGAGCCGGCCTATGATTATCTGGGATGCGGACAAGGGCGCCATCAACGACGAGATGTGCCTCGCTGATTATCTAGGCACAGGCAGAGAGTGCTCTGTGACAATTGATTTGATGTGTTCGTCTCTTGTAGAGGCAATCCCCCTCACCCTACCCTCTCCCCTCAGGGGAGAGGATTAAGGTGAGGGGTAAAGAGGCTTTACCCACAATTTCAATCGTCGCAGACTAAGAGGAAGCCAGATGAAGATCTATCCTATATTTAAAAAGGAACTAAACTTGCATTCCGCACTTGTAAAACAGGGTTATATGTGGTAAAATAGTAACGCATAGCCAGCAATAAACACAGCAATAAAGAAAGCAGAGGTCCTACCAATGATCAAAGCACTTAATGAAGTAGA
>JBFMHI010000094.1 GCA_040753085.1 bacterium
GTTGTCCGTCTACAGAACGGACATGGACAAGCACGGACAGGGACAAGCCCTGTCCCTACACTTCCGCCTTCTGTCCTGTGTTATTTATCCGTGCTAATCCGTGCAGCTATACCTGAACGGTTACAAAAATAGATTCGCGATCCGTAATTCGAGATTAACGATTCAATAAATGGCCGAAACGATGATCATCGCCCATTATTTTAAGGAGGATAAATCGCATGGAAAAAGGGAAATCTGTTTACTTTTTTGGCCAGGGCAGGGCTGAAGGAAACGCTAAAATGAAAGAAGTCTTAGGCGGGAAAGGGGCCGGATTGGCTGAAATGACCAATATTGGCGTTCCGGTGCCACCCGGCTTTACTATTAGTACTGAGGCCTGTATCCTTTATAACGAGACCGGTCGGACTTTTCCCGAAGGGCTGGAAGAGGAAATCAGATTAAATATGGCTAAGTTAGAAGATGTTATGGGGAAAGGATTTGGAGACCCCCGCAATCCCCTCCTTGTCTCTGTCAGGTCAGGTGCGGCTGTCTCTATGCCGGGAATGATGGATACGGTTTTAAACCTGGGCTTAAATGATGAGACTGTCCAGGGACTGGTAGAAAAGACAGGCAATGAACGTTTTGCCTACGATACCTACCGCCGCTTTATCCAGATGTTTTCCGATATAGTCTTAGGCATGGAACACGCCGACTTTGAACGGCTTCTGGAGAAAATAAAGGAAGAAGAGGGGGTAAAATTCGATTCAGAACTCAACCGGCGAGCCTTACAGGACTTAGTTAGACGTTACAAAGTTCAGGTTCGAGCCGCAACAGGCGCTGATTTTCCTACCGACCCCTGGCAGCAGCTCACGGCAGCCATCAAGGCTGTCTTTGATTCCTGGGAAACCAAGCGGGCGGTTACCTATCGAAAGCTCCACAATATCCCTCACGATATGGGCACAGCCGTGAATGTCCAGGCCATGGTCTTTGGAAATATGGGGGAAACATCCGGGACCGGGGTGGCCTTCACTAGAAATCCCTCTACCGGTAAAAAACAGTTTTATGGGGAATACTTAATTAATGCCCAGGGAGAAGATGTTGTGGCCGGCCTCAGGACCCCTCACCCTATCCTTCAACTAAAGGAAGAGATGCCCGATGTTTATTCCCAACTGGTAGATGTTTACCAGCGATTGGAGTATCACTATCGAGAGATGCAGGATATAGAATTTACCATTGAAAACCATAAACTCTTTATGCTTCAGACCAGGACGGGTAAGCGGACGGCCAGGGCCGCGGTTAAAATAGCGGTAGATATGGTGCAGGAAGGACTAATTAATAAACGGGAGGCGGTGTTGAGGGTTGAACCGGCCACCCTGGATCAGCTTTTGCATCCCTATATTGATCCTGATGCCAAAGTAGAGGTTATCGCCAAAGGCTTGGCGGCCTCTCCCGGGGCAGCCGTAGGTCAGGTAGTTTTTACGGCTGACCATGCCTGTGATTGGGCCGCCGAAGGGAAAAAGGTCATTCTGGTTCGCTCAGAGACCTCCCCTGAAGACATCCACGGCATGCATGCGGCCCAGGGTATCCTGACCGCCCGGGGAGGGATGACTTCTCATGCGGCAGTGGTTGCCCGGGGAATGGGCAAATGCTGTGTGGCCGGCTGTGAGGATATCAAGGTCAAGGAAGAAGCCAAATCCTTCAAGGTCGGAGAGCTGACCATCTCAGAAGGAGAGGTCATCACCCTGGATGGAAACACCGGCCGGGTCATCATCGGAGAGGCCCCAACGGTTGAGCCGGAAATGACAGAGGAGATGGCCACTTTCTTGAATTGGGCGGATGACTTTAGAAAACTTAAGGTCAGAACTAATGCCGATACCCCGGAAGATGCCAAAAAGGCCAGGGGCTTTGGCGCCCAGGGAATTGGATTGTGCCGCACGGAACATATGTTTTTCGGGGAAGAGAGACTCCCTCATATGCAGGCTATGATCACCGCTAAGGATAAAGAAGCCAGAGAAAAGGCCCTGACGAAACTCTTGCCTATGCAAAAAGAAGATTTTCGGGGCATCTTTTTAGCTATGGAAGGATTGCCGGTGACTATTCGACTTTTAGATCCACCCCTTCACGAGTTCCTGCCTAATCACGAAGAATTGTTGGTGACATTAGCTGAACTTAAGACCAAAGGAGAAAATCCGGCCAAAATAAAAGAACTTGAGGAAATACTCCATCAAGTAGAAGGCTTGCGGGAGTTAAACCCTATGCTGGGTCATCGGGGCTGTCGATTGGGAGTGACTATGCCTGAAGTTTATGAAATGCAGGCCCAGGCTATCTTTGAAGCGGCGGCTGAATTGATCAAGGAGGGATATACGGTTCAACCAGAGGTAATGGTTCCTTTAGTGGGACATGTCAATGAACTTAAGGTAATCAAGAAACAAATAACAAAAATTGCCGAGGAGATTATCGCTGAAACCAAAGTTGATCTTAAATATTCTATTGGCACGATGATTGAATTGCCCCGGGCAGCTATTACGGCCGATGAGATTGCCCGAGAAGCCGAATTCTTCTCCTTTGGGACCAATGATCTGACCCAGACTACCTTTGGTTTTTCCAGAGATGATGCGGAAGGAAAGTTCCTGGGAGTCTATATTGACCAGGGGATACTCCCGGCTAATCCCTTCCAGCAATTGGATCAAACCGGCGTGGGTGAACTGATCCAAATCGGGGTAACCCGGGGGCGTTCCACCCGGCCTGATTTAAAAGTAGGCATCTGTGGCGAGCACGGCGGTGATCCGAGTTCGGTTGAATTTTGTCACTTGGTCGGGCTTAATTACGTAAGCTGCTCTCCCTTCAGAGTGCCTATTGCCAGGCTGGCCGCCGCACATGCTCAATTGAAGAATGAATAATAGCCACCTCCCCCAGGTCTTACATCGGCGGGAAGTTCTAACAATATTAACATATAAAGATTTGTAACCGTTCATCACATGATGCTCGATGCTCGATCTTCGATGCTCGATGCTCGATCTTCGATGCTCGATGCTCGATTCTCGATGTTCGATCCTCGATGCTGGTAAAGGATCCAGTATCCAGCATCGAGCATCCAGCATCGAAGATCGAGCATCCAGCGTCCAGCCTCATGGGATGAACGGTTACATTATTCTTTGTAAAGAAACAGGAAAGCGACTTTTGAAATCTTATAAAGGAAGCCTCAGTATTAGAATCCCGCCAGAACTGCATAGCGCCGCATAGCCACAACGAGAGGAGAAATCCTTGATTAGCCCTAAAAGACTAAGTAGTTTTCTCTTGATCACTCTTTCAGCCATATTAGGCTGTGCTCACACCCCCACGTCAGGTCTCCCCCCTCATATTAAGCGAATCAGTATCCCTATCTTCAAAAACACCTCCACTCGTTACGGTCTGGAAAAAGAACTGACCGACCAGGTGACTCAGGAATTCATCCTTGACGGCCGCCTTAAAGTAATGGAAAAAGACAGAGCCGAGGCAGAGTTGGCAGGAGAAGTCATCTCTTACGCCAGAGATGATCTATCCTATGATGAGGATGGTTATGTCACTGAATATCAAATCCGGATTTTGCTCAAGCTAAAACTTCATGATTTAGTTAAAGATGAGGTTATCTGGGAAGACCAACAAGAGAAATCAACTACTTATCTGCCTCAGGTGCCCGGTAAAGAAGAAAATAATTATGAAACGGAAGAGGATGCCCTTGATCGCCTCGTAGAAGATTTGGCCAGAGCCGTAGTGGTTAGAACTACTGAGGGCTGGTGAATTATAGATTACCCAGCCGCATTGGCGTTATCCGCTAGAATGTTACGATTGCGGATTTCGGATTGCAGATTTATCCCAATCCGAAATCCGAAATAATGCGACCTGTATATGGTTAGCTTAACCTTACTCACATCCTTTAAAAACCACGAAGCACACGAAGAACACGAAGAATTATAGAACAAATCTTTTAATCCCATTTACCTTACCCTTAAATTACTTTCTTCGTGAACTTCGTGTTCTTCGTGGTTTATTTTTGCTTTTCCATACCTAATCATACAGGTCAAAATAATGTGGTTGCGGCTGAAGGCGGCGCGATGAACTTAGGTTACGAGGACATAATATTCAGACTTGAGAAGGGAGAGGTGTGCCCGTTATATCTCTTTTTAGGAGAAGAGGAGGCTGATAAGGCCCAGGTTCTCCAAAAACTAAAAGACATCCTCTTCCCTGACCGAGGTATTCTGGCTTTCAACTATGATGTGCTTAACGGAGAAAAACAGGCGGCTGACGCTATCATTTCCCTATGTCTGACCTTGCCTCAGATGGCTTCCAAACGATTAGTGGTAGTTAAAGAAGCTGACACCCTTTCTCCACCCGAAAAAGAGAAGCTCCTTGCCTACCTCAATTCTCCCTCCCCCACCACATGTCTTATCCTCTGGGCTAAAAAATGGAAGACTGATGCCGCCCACCAGGCTATATCCCAAGCCGGTGCGGTGGTTACTTTCTGGCCCCTGTTTGAAAACCGGGTCCCGGCTTATGTAACCAAACTTTGCCAGGCCCAGGGGAAAGATATTACTTCTAAGGCCGCTCTTCTCCTGGCTCAACTCATTGGCACCAGCCGGCAGGCATTAGCCGCTGAGGTGGAAAAACTTCTCCTCTTTATCGGGAAAAGAAAACGCATTGAAGTCCAGGATGTAGCCGAGGTAACCAGTCCTGGTGAAACTGATTCGATCTTTGATTTGATTGACTCGGTGGGACAGAGGGCGACAACCACGGCCATAAAGCAATTTGCTCAGCTCAGGGACAGGGGCGAATCTCCGGTAAAGATCCTTTTTATGCTCGCCCGTCATTTCTCTCTCCTCTGGCAAGCCAGGCTTATGCTGGCTCAAGGTATTCCCCTGCCTGAGGTGGCTTCCAGGTTAAAGATGCGATCTAAAAAGCAGATTACACGTCTGTCTCAACAGATAAAATTATTTACGGAAGACCAATTGTTAGCTGTTCTTAAGAGCTTGCTGGATACTGACCTTGCTCTCAAATCAGAAGACGACAAGGTCCATGATTTAAGAATGGAACTACTTTTGCTTCGGTTGGGGAAGAGGCATTTATGATGAAATATTTTTCTTGACAAAACAATCAATATCGAGTATGATATGGAACGATCTTACTGACACACCCAACCAAGACAGAAATCAGAGGACAGAGAGCCGGGACAAAAGAATCTGACATCTGATTTCTGAGTTCTCTACGTTTTAAAGGGAACAAAAGTCACAGAGCTCTGTGGCAAAATTTGACTTTTTACCTAACCATTAAGAGGAGGAGAGATCGGATGGGAGATTTGATGTGGCTCACGTGGGTGGGATCAATTGCCGCTTTGCTCTTTTGCGGATATCTCTGGGTAAGTATAATGAAAAAGAGTGAAGGCACCAAACGCATGGCCGAGATATCCCAACACGTTCGTGAAGGGGCCAATGCGTATCTTAAAAGGCAGTATGGAGCGATAATAGTCTTCTTTATAGTTATGGCTATTATCCTTTCCGTGATGGCCAGCCAAGGATATTTAACCTGGTTTGTTCCCTTTGCCTTTTTTACGGGAGGTTTCTTTTCAGGATTATCAGGATTTCTGGGGATGAAGATAGCTACTTATGCCAATTCACGAACGGCCTGGGCAGCCAAGTCAAGTTTAAACAGTGGATTACGGGTGGCTTTCTCCAGCGGAACCGTGATGGGGATGATGGTGGTTGGACTGGGACTGCTGGACCTGTCCATTTGGTATACCTTCTTGAAATGGTGGTATTCCCAGGACCCCAGCCTCAGTATGGATCAGGTAATCCGGAATATCACCTCAACGATGCTTACCTTTGAGATGGGGGCCAGCTCTATGGCTTTATTTGCCAGGGTGGGTGGTGGGATATTTACCAAGGCGGCTGACGTGGGAGCTGACTTAGTCGGCAAGATAGAGGCCGGCATACCGGAGGATGATCCCCGCAATCCAGCGACTATTGCTGACAACGTAGGTGATAACGTGGGTGATGTGGCCGGTATGGGGGCAGACCTTTATGAATCTTATGTCGGCGCCATTGTGGCTACCATGGTCTTAGGGGCGGCCGCTTTTACCTCTGAGGGATTGGCCCTGCAGGCGGTTACTATCCCTATGGTCATGGCTACGGTTGGGGTTATCTGTTCCATTATTGGCACCTTTCTGGTGAGGTCCGGTGAGGAGGCTAAACAAGAGGTCCTTTTGAAGGCGCTCAGAATCGGGATATATTCCGCCAGTGGCCTCATCTGCGTCGGTTCTTATCTCCTGGTGCAATATACCCTTGGCTACGGCAAGTTTAACAATCCGAGCATCTTAATCTGGTGGCCTAATATGGGTATCTGGTGGGCAGTTATCATTGGTCTGGTGGCCGGAAATATCATTGGCTTTTCCACGGAATATTTCACCTCGGATCATTACTCCCCTACCCGGGGGATTTCTCAACAGGCCCAAACCGGATCAGCTACGGTGATCATTGCCGGACTGGGTGTAGGTATGCTTTCCACCGCTATCCCGGTGCTGACGATCGTTCTGGGTATCCTGGGCAGCTTCTTTGCGGCCGGAGGCTCCATAGCCGAGCCGGCCAAAGGACTTTATGGTATTGGGATTGCCGCCGTGGGTATGCTCTCCACGCTGGGCATAACCCTGGCCACGGATGCTTACGGTCCGGTAGCGGACAATGCTGGGGGTAATGCTGAAATGGCCGGTTTGGAACCAGCAGTTAGAAAACGGACCGATGCCCTCGATGCCCTGGGCAATACCACGGCGGCTACGGGTAAGGGTTTTGCCATCGGTTCGGCGGCCTTGACTGCCCTGGCCCTCCTGGCCGCTTATTATGATGAGGTATACATGGTAAAATATAAGGACTGGCTACCCCAAGCCCTAGAAAAGCTATCATTCGAAGAATGGCGTGCCCAGGTTGGAGAATTGTTTAATCTCTCTATCCTTAACCCCGAGATCCTGTGCGGCATCTTCCTCGGGGCGATGATGCCTTACCTCTTTAGTTCTCTGACCATGAGGGCCGTGGGTCGGGCTGCCTCCAAGATGGTAGAGGAAGTAAGGCGGCAGTTTAGAGAAATAAAGGGGATATTGGAAGGCAAGGCCAACCCTGATTATGCGGCCTGTGTTAGAATCAGCACGGCCGGGGCTCAAAGAGAAATGATTATCCCTTCTCTGATGGCCATCGTCGTGCCTATAGTGACCGGCCTTATTGGGGGGCCGGAGATGGTTTTTGCCCTCCTGGCCGGGGCGCTGGCTTCAGGTTTTGTTCTGGCCATAATGATGGCCAATGCCGGGGGAGCTTGGGATAATGCCAAGAAGTATATTGAATCAGGTCACTTCGGCGGCAAAGGTTCTGAAGCCCATAAGGCCGGCGTGGTAGGTGATACGGTAGGTGATCCCTTCAAGGATACGGCCGGTCCCTCCCTTAATATTCTTATTAAGCTTATGAGTATGGTAAGCGTGGTCTTTGCGGCCCTGATAGTCAAAAATCATCTCTTTTGAAGGGGTGGTCTGGTGTCTGGGAGTCTGATGAGGTGAGGGTCGCGACAACCAATCCGCCATCCAAAATCGTTAAGGAGGATATTTCCATTAATGAACACTTATGAGACAATGTTTATTCTCAAATCGCCGATAGAAGATGAGGATAAAGAGAAGGTTCTAACCGGAATAAGAAATATAATTTTCTCAGCCCAAGGAGAGGTAAAAACGCTAGATTCCTGGGGATCGAAAAAGTTGGCTTATCCGGTTAAACGCGAGACAAAAGGGGAGTATTATCTGCTTAATTTTCTGGCCCCACCAAAAACGATTAAGGGCATGAGTCAATATCTAAAACTTAATGACTATGTTCTTAAATATATGACCACTAAAAAAGAGGTGGCCAAGTCGGGATCACCTGGAGAGAAAAAAACTCAGGAAGTGGAAGAAGAACTGAAGGAGGCGTCAAAGTAAATGGCTAGTTTTAACAAAGTAATCTTGATGGGGAATTTGACTCATGATCCTGAAATACGCTATACCCCAAGCGGATTGGGCGTAGCAACTTTCAGGATAGCTATGAATAGGTATTATACCACACAAGCTGGTGAAAAAAAGGAAGAAGCTACTTTTATCAGGATAACGGTTTGGGGAAGACAGGGAGAAAACTGTCATCAGTATCTATCCAAAGGAAGAGGTGTGTTGGTAGAAGGAAGACTTAGCCAAAGGATGTGGGAAACCCCGGAGGGAGAAAAGCGGAGCACCATAGAAGTAGTCGCTCAAAATGTTCAATTTCTACCGAGAACCGGTTCCGGCGCCGGCGGGGGGGAAGCCCCTTTTGCTTACAATTTTACTTCTCCGGAAGAGTCATACCAGGAGCCAAAGGATATCAATGAGGAGTCTTTTCTCTTTCCTTCAAACGAGGTGAGCGAAAAGAACCCCTTCTAACATAGAGAGTTGAGATAGAGATAGGTTGGAACTATGAAAAAACCCTTAAAAAAACCAAGAAGACCAGCGGCTTTCTCGCAGGAAGCTCCGAAACGACGCTCTTGTCGTTTTTGTGCCGATAAGGTTAAGAAATTAGATTATAAAGATATTTCTGCTTTAAGGAGGTTTATTTCGGAGCGCGGGAAGATACTCCCCCGCCGGATTACAAGGATCTGCGATAAACATCAACGCCTTGTAACCAGAGCCATCAAACAAGCCAGAAATATTGCCCTTCTTCCTTTTACGGTTGAGTAAGACAGCCTTGGTCATCGTTTCGGCCATTCTTTCAGTTTCGGGTTTCGAGTTTAGAATTCGACTTTTTGCCTAACCATCAGTAACTCAAAACTCGAAACTTAGGCGTGGCCGAAACGATGACCATCACCAGTAAGACTATGGAGGAAAAACAAAAAGGAAGAAAAGGGGATGTGGTGGCCACCGCGGTCATAGCTGCCCTGCTTTATGAATTAGGCTGGACTTTATCGCCATGGGGTATATTTCTGGTCGGTTTGTCTCCCTTACCTATTTGTTTGGCTACCCTTGCCAGGGGAAGGGGACACGGTTTATTGGTCATTCTGCTGGGTCTTCCCGTGATCTATCTCTTCTCCCAGGGAGGTTCGGAAAGTTACTTCTTTTTTACGCTTGGTTTGATGGGGACAGTAATCGGCACTTCCATCAGAAGAGGAGTAACTCCTAAAAAGACGGTCTTATTAGCTACTTTTATCCTCCTTTTCCTCTTTAGTCTCCACTTTTTGTTCGCCCTCATATATGCAGGTGAACAACCTTTTGCCCTCAAATGGGCCGAAACCATCCGGGATACAGTCAAAATTCAAGGGACGACCTTAATTCAACAACTGGAGTATCAAGAGGCATCTCCCGAGGAGATAGAAGGTCTAAGATTACTCTATGATCGGATGATAACTACGGCCTTCCATCTCGCTCCAGCCCTATTGCTTCTGATCTCTGTGTTCTATGCCTGGCTTTTTTATGAACTGATTAAGCTTATTCTAAAAAAGGGAGGATATGCCCTTCCGAAGTGGCCGACCTTCTCACTCTGGCGAGTGCCTGATACCTTTGTCTGGGGTTTCATCGTGGGCTGGGGAGGAATGCTCGTGGGGGAATATAAGGGGATAGAGCTTCTCTACCTTACAGGGCTTAATCTACGATATATCTTTCAATTTATCTACCTCTTAATCGGCCTCTCTATTGTGGCCTTTTATCTAAAGAAATACAAAGTTTCACCTTTTATGCAAGCCCCGGCTTATCTATTACTTATTCTATTTACCTATCCTCCGACTTTTCTGGGAGTCGCTGATACCTGGTTTGATTTTCGGAAGTTAGAGGAGAAGCAGGAGAGGAAAGAGTTAGAGTAGGTTAGCTCATCTTAGAGCCTATCTCAAAATCGGCGCAATAGGAACCAGGTTTCTTCAACTCGATGTTCAAGTTTTTTTTCGACAGAGTTGGCATATTTCTTGGTATGAAATGCGCTGCTCGTGTGCACTGCCCTTTAAGCCAGACAGTATTCAACCCTGTACTTCAATGAAGGGGTTGGTTCCCAAACGTCCCCACTCTCGATTCATCATATGTTTTTTGGAGGAGGCCAATTTGAATACATCTTTGGCTGCCTTAATCAAGCCTCCCAGCATTTCTTCGGGAACGGGCCAGCCTGGGGGGGCTCTATCTTCATGCCAGACTGTCTTGGATGTTTCGACACTCAAAGATCTTCTGGCATATTTTGTTACGGGCCGGTGTGGAAGTAATTCTCTGTAACTATGGAATTACTTGGTGGCCTACTTAAATTGAAGAATATATCCAGGTTGGCCGCTAAAAGTTGCAGAGGGAAAGTATCGGGCTCGGACCCCAGCGATGGCTGCTGGCCTTACCGATCACGTCTAGCCCCTTTCGGAATGGCTCCCTCTACCTGTCGTTTAACCCAAGTTTGACAGTTGGTTTTCTCGTTCTTGTAATTTAATGTTATTATTATGGTTACAAAAACCAAATTTCATCACTACATCTTTCTTTAAAAAAATGAAGTTATTATTTTCCAATGGGTT
>JBFMHI010000095.1 GCA_040753085.1 bacterium
TATCCCCCCCCGGAAACAATTTCCCCCCTTCTATCGCCTTCAGTTTATCTTCCTGAGTAGTTACCTGAAATAGTAACCGTTCACCTCACCACGGAGATACAGAGACACAAATTTTCGTGTCTTCGTGCCTTGGTAGCTGAACGGTTACAAATCTAAGATCATTCTCCGTGTCTCTGTGGTGAACGATTACAGCCATTTTTTACCCCTTTTGATAAGGTGTCAATAATAAGTTTTGCCTTTTGGAAGCCTGATTTTATCATATCAATATCCACCCCACCGCGGTAATAGCCTAAGATATGAAGGTTTTCATAAGCAGTATTTAATGCCGCCCTAAGTTTACCATCATGGGGTATCTTTTTTATTGACTTTGTGTATTCTTCAATGGATGTTGGAAGTTTATCTTTAGCGATCCCAGTTGAAAGTAGATAGCCATCGATTGCAGAAAGAGCAGATAAATAAGCCATTGCAGATGCTTCTTTAACATATTTTTTGTCCTTATACCTACCATACTCTATCTCTGTCTTTGACAATGTTTCTTTGGCATTCTTAAAATACCTCTTCGCCTCTGTAAATAATTCCTCTGGCTCTTCCTTTTTTTCTATAGCCTTCTTCATTTATCTCCTTTACTGAAACTTATTGTCAACTCGATGTTCAAGGTTTTCTTATAAACCGCTAAAGCGGTTGCTTTGGTTTATTAGTGTCCCCCGATTCACCCCGATAAATCGGGGTGCTATTCTCATACTTGAGTTTAGCACCCTGATTTATCAGGGTGTTACGGATAGGATAACATCCAGAATCATAACCGCTTTAGCGGTTTTAACCCCTGAAAGTCCGATGGCGCAGGTCGAAAAAACTTGAACATCGAGTGTCAATTAAATTTTTTTTAATAACTACTCAGGTGGATAGGCTGAAGACTGAAGGCTACTCAGATGGAGAGACTGAAGGTGGAAGGCTTTTAGGAACAGTCTTCCTCTCTTCCTGAGTAGTTACCCGAAATTTGAGAAAGTATTAACAGTTTACCATACTACAGGGCCTTTGTCAAGGTTAAATTTCCAGGTTCACAACTTCCTCACCGTATGCAGCTTCGTCAATTAGTTCCGCGAGCCGCACTTTAGCTTCTTTTGTAACCGTTCACCTCACCACGGAGACACAGAGACACAAATTTTCGTGTCTTCGTGCCTTGGTGGCTGAACGGTTACAAATCTAAAATCATTCTCCGTGTCTCTGTGGTGAACGATTACGTTCAGAATTAGCGGATACCAAAACCCGGGCAATCCCATGCCGGAGGGCTTCAGCCGCGGCGCTGGAGCGGAGGTGGCGTCGACTGGAACGGGCGGTGAGCGGCGATTCCCCAACCGAATATCTAAGTCTATCAACTGACTCCAGTCGCCGTTCAATATCTTCGTCCAATTCTGCCCGATGATCCCAGTAGTAAGCCAAAGTAGAGTAAATCTGTCCCAAAGTCAAATGGGGAAACTGAAAGTGTAACTCGTCTGGACTCCAACCATAAGCAAGATGGGCCAAGACAAGTTCAATCACTTTCATGGTCGTGCCAGCAATTGTGGGAACCTGGGCTTGATCGAGCACAATATGCTCATAGCGAGTTTCGATAAGCATGGGAACCTTACAGACTTCTGTTGATTTGATGGGTTCGTCTCCTGGAGAAGCAATCCCCCTCACCTTAATCCTCTCCCCTCAGGGGAGAGGATTAAAGTGAGGGGGAAAGAGGCCTTACCCACCATTTCAAGCGTGACAGAACACTAGAAAGAAGAGAAGATAAAAGTTACCGCTTGGAGAATTGGTATCTTTTCCTCCGTCCAGGCTGACCGTACTTCTTTCTTTCGTGCATTCGCGAATCCCTGGTAAGAAAGCCGCCTTGCCTAAGGATAGAACGAAGTTCAGAGTTAGCGGCTACCAAAGCCCGGGCAATCCCATGCCGGAGGGCTCCAGCCTGGCCAGATATTCCTCCTCCCTTTATCCAGGCGACTACATCAAATTTATCCAGGGTGGAGGTAGTCACCAAGGGTTGTTTGACTAAGTTAGTTAAGGCAGGACGAGCAAAATAGTTAGTCATAACCCTTCCATTAACCATTATCTTACCCGTCCCGGCTATCAGTTTTACCCTGGCAGTAGATTCTTTTCTTCTCCCCGTGCCATAATATTCTTGCGTCATTTACAAACCTCCTCCTCTATTAGTAACTACTCAGCCACCACATATTGATTTTGAAGCTTACAGAACACAATATATTGTGGTTCGTCTCCTTTTATAGGTTGCATAGAAAGCCGTTTTTTAGGAATTTTAGCTAACTTTTAAACACCTAAACACAATATGTTGTGGTTTCGCTAGGTAAGGCTACTATATAGAGGCTGAGTAGTTACCTCTATTATTACCAACTTAGTGCCTGCGGTTGCTGCCCTTGATGGGGATGCTCACTTCCCGCATAAACTTTGAGTTTGGTCAACATTGCCTTACCCAATTTATTCTTAGGCAGCATTCCCTTGACAGCCATAGTGATTATTCGCGTCGGATTTTTAGCCATCAGGTCGGAATATGAAATGGTTTTCAGCCCACCCGGGTATCCTGAATAACGATGGTAGACTTTTTGTTCCGCCTTTTTACCGGTAAGGACCACCTTATCGGCGTTGATGACTACCACATAATCTCCCGTATCTAAATGAGGGGTATAAATAGGCTTATCTTTCCCCCGCAGTGTATTGGCTATTCGGCATGCTAATCGCCCCAATATCTGATCACTGGCGTCAACTATATACCATTTCCGTTCAATCTCACTTTCTTTTACCTGGTAAGTTTTCATTGTTACCTATCCTTTCCTAAGTGGTTCTTCGTTGATAAAAATAAAGTTTAACATAAAAAGGTTATATTGTCAATAAAAATTTCAATCTGTCCTGTTTAAGCTGAAGCCTCTCCCTAATCTTTTACCTTCTCTTCTGGCCAGGATCTCGAAGGACTAAAGGGACCAAAGGGACCAAAGGGACCAAAGGGACCAAAGGGAGAGATAAACTATCCTTTACCTTCTCTTCTGGCCAGGATCTCGAAGGACTAAAGGGACCAAAGGGACCAAAGGGAGAGATAAACTATCCTTTACCTTCTCTTCTGGCCAGGATCTCGAAGGACTAAAGGGACCAAAGGGACCAAAGGGAGAGATAAACTATCCTTTACCTTCTCTTCTGGCCAGGATCTCAAAGGGCAGGCCCCGAATATGGGCGGCGTCAGCACACATTTGCTGATTGAATCCGCGACTTTTGATGGAACGAATCTCGGGGGTGAATAGAGAAGTAGCCGATTCCCGGAAGATGATGTCAATGTTACCTTTGTATAGTTCCACCATGTAAGCGCCATTGACCACGGACTGGGTCTCAGAGATAAAGGCATCCAGCGCCTTCTTCAAGGGATGGAACCACATGCCGTGATAAACAAGATAAGCCCACTTAGCATCGATCATTTTCTTGAACTGTATCTCATCTTTAGTCAGGCAGAATTGTTCGAGGTCCCGATGGAGTTTAAGGACAATGTGAGCCGCCGGGGCTTCATATATTTCCCGGCTCTTGAGATCCATAATGCCGTCCTCACACATATCAATCTTGCCCACGCCATTAGCGCCTCCGATGAGGTTCAACTCGGTAATAATCTCCTCAAGGGATATTTCCTTTCCATTTAAAGCTACCGGGACACCTCCTTCAAATTTAAGTTCAATACGGGCTGGTTTGTCCGGGGCTTCGGTGGGTGAACAGTACCACATCCAGATATCTCGCGGGAGTTCCTGGTTAAGATCAACCGCCCCGCTGGCAATAGACCGACACCACATCGTCTTGTCATCACCGCCAGCAATGCCTTCAGTAACCGGCACGCCCCAGGCCTTACATAACTGCTCTTCTTCTCCCCTAGTAAGATCAAAATCCCTTACCGGGACCAACACCTTTAACTCCGGGGCAAAGAGCTTGAAGACATTGTGCATGCGGTACTGGTCATTGCCTTTGCCACTGGAGCCTTCCATAATAGAGTCACAGCCTTTATCTCTGGCCAATTGCGCTACATCTCTGGCTACAAGCTGTCTGGTCATAGAGGTGGAGACAGGATAACCATTATAATCGGAATTAGCTTGAATAGCTTTCCTCAGCCATTCTTGAGTGAACTCTTGCTTAGCGTCAATAACAATCGGCTCAATGCCCAGCACCTTGGCTTTTTCCTGGCTGGTCCGCATCTCTGCCTCTCCCTGGCCAACGTCCACGGTAATGGCCACAATCTCCTCGGCCCCATATTTCTTTCTTAATAACATAACCCCCAGGGATGAATCCAGCCCCCCAGAATAGGCGATGGCTGCCTTCTTCACCGGCGGGGTTTCAATTGCCTCTATCTTTTTGATGATCTGTTGAACATTCATAGTTAAGGCCTCCTCTTTCAGTTTCAGATGGTAGTTACGATGGGAGATTGAAGGAAATGGTAATTCCTACAACGCTCAATATACAATGGATTATTCTCCTTTGTCAAGCATATTCTGCTTGATAAATCTATTTAAATAGTGTAAAATGCCCTACAGAGACGTGAAGGAGATCGTGACCCTGTTCCTCGTTTCGGCCACTCGCGAGTTAATGGCGAATTTCAGCCTTCAGCCTTCAGCCTATCCACCTCAAACGATGATCAAGGCCGAAAATTCTATGGGAATGGAGAGCCATTGATGGAGATCAACAAGCGGGACTTTCTGGCTATTGATGATTTATCCCTTCTGGAAATCGAAGCGATCTTTTCTTTGGCCGCTCAGATGGAGGAGACCCCCAGCCGATATCTATCCCTCTGTAGAAACCGAATTATGGCCTCTCTTTTTTTTGAACCAAGCACGCGGACGCGACTCTCCTTTGAGACAGCCATGCATCGGTTAGGCGGGGAGGTGATTACTGTCTCTGAGGCGGGCACTTCTTCTCTGGCTAAAGGAGAAAGTTTGACTGATACCGCCCGGGTCATTGGTTCTTATGCCGATATGATAGTGGTCAGGCATCCCTGGGAGGGGGCGGCCAGGGTATTTGCTGAATATGCCCCTGTGTCGGTCATAAACGCCGGTGATGGAGGACACCAGCATCCGACTCAGACCTTGTGCGATCTATATATCATAAAAAAAGAAAGAGGCCGAATTAAAGGACTCAACGTGGCCCTCTGCGGAGACCTTAAAAATGCGAGGGCCGTTCATTCTTTGGCTTATGGCCTGGCCATGTTTGGCGCTAATATCATTTGTGCCCCTGGAACCACTGGCCTGGATATGCCCCCCTACGTCCTCACCAGACTAAATAGAGAATATGGCTATGTAGCCATCTCACCCGCTCTATCTGACCTAAAATTTCTCAATAAGGAATTAGATATTCTCTATTTGATTCCCGGTAAAGCTATTCAACCCTCAAAAGGAGATGAGTTGGTGGAGAAGATTGATGTCCTTTATGTTACCAGGGTTCAGAAGGAGAGATTTAATACCGCCGTGGAAAGGCCGTTATCCTATCCGGTGGTAAATAAAAAAACCCTGGCCGAGGCCAAATTCAGGGAGACATTGGTCATGCATCCCCTTCCCCGGGTAGATGAACTTTCTCCTGAAGTAGATACTGATCCTCGAGCCATCTATTTTAAACAAGCGGCCAGTGGGGTGCCTGTTCGAATGGCCTTAATTGCTTTTCTATTGAGAGCCGAAGAGTTTTTCATAAAAGAAGGTCTGCCTCAGAAAAAGAAGGAGATACTGCCAGGCGGAGAGGGCCGAACTTGTTCTAACCGGAATTGTGTAGCTTTCAAGGAGAGAGACTTCCTTTCCCCCAAATTTGAGATAATATCTCCAGAACCGCTCAGATTAAAATGTGTCTATTGTGAACATCTGTTCCCCTCAACTTTTTGCTTGACGTAATCATTTCTATTAGCTATAATGCAAAATCAGCCTTCAGCCTATTTACCCGATTGGTAAATGGCTCAAACGATGAACAAGGCCATTAATCAAAAGTGAGGGAGTACTGGTGAATAGATTGGATTTCCTATTGGAAATCGGCACTGAAGAAATCCCGGCTGGTTATATTGAGCCGGCTTTGAGACAGATAGAGGAAAGAGGCGCCGAGTTTCTTACTAATGCCAGGCTTGATTTTCGGGCGATCAAGACTTACGCCACTCCCAGGCGATTGGCCCTTTATGTTGAATCCCTGGCCGAGAGACAGCCGGATGAGGAAATAGAAGTTACCGGTCCCCCAGCCAGGGTGGCGCTTAATGATAAAGGTGAATTCACCTCGGCTGCCTGCGGTTTTGCCCAAAAACAGGGAGTTTCGGTGGACGAGCTTCGGATCACCAAGACACCAAAAGGGGAATACCTTTCTGCCCTTAAAGTCTCCAAGGGAAAAGAAACCAGGCTTGTTCTGGCAGAGCTTCTTCCCCACTTTATTACCAGCCTTTCCTTTCCCAAATCAATGCGCTGGGGAGGAGGATCCCTTCGGTTTAGCCGGCCTATCCGATGGATTCTGGCCTTGCTGGGCCAGGAGGTAGTGGAATTCGATCTGGATGGGATAAAGAGCGATCGAATCACCCTGGGTCATCGGTTTTTGAGTCCTGGCCCCCTCCGATTAAATAGCCCCTCAGATTATTTGGAACAACTAAAAGAAAGCCATGTCCTATCCGACCCTCACCAGCGGCGGCAGGCAATTATCGCCGGTCTGGAGGCAGCCGGCCAGGCTGAGGGAGGCCAAGTGCTTAAGGATGAGCCACTGCTTGATATAGTCACCTACCTGGTCGAATATCCGACTATTATCTTGGGCCGGTTTAAGAAAGAATATCTGAGACTCCCGCGGGAGGTCCTGATCGCTTCCATGCGGGAACACCAGAGGTATTTTGCGGTAACTAAAGGCGAGAATCTGCTTCCCTTTTTCCTGGTAGTAGCCAATAGCCATCCTCAAGCCGAGGCCCATGTCCGACAAGGAAATGAGCGGGTCCTGGCGGCCAGACTGGCTGATGCTGATTTCTTCTTTACCGAGGATCAACGCAAGTCTTTGGCCCAATTAGTGGAGGAAGAAAGGCGGGTCATCTATCAGGAAGAATTGGGCAGTCTTTACGACAAAACTGAACGGATGGTGGCTCTGGCAGCTTCAGCCGCCAGCCAGATAGATTCTGATTTGATCCCTCTGGTCAAACGGGCGGCCTATCTGGCCAAGGCCGATCTCTTAACCGAGATGGTCGGAGAGTTTCCCACCTTGCAAGGGATTATGGGTTATCATTATGCCTTGCTCCAGGGAGAAGATTCAAGAGTAGCTACAGCCATCAAGGAGCATTACCAGCCCCGTTTTGCCGACGATTCTCCTCCGGCTACCATTCCCGGCATGCTCGTGGCCCTGGCTGATAAACTGGACATCATTACCGGATGCTTCAGCCTGGGCCTTATGCCTACCGGCTCGGTTGATCCTTACGGACTCCGGCGTCACGGCCTGGGAATAGTTAGAACCCTGATTGAGAGGAATATATCACTTGATTTGGCCCCTCTGGTGGAGGACTCCGTAAGATTATTGAAAAGAGATACCCCCAGAGAACTTGCCGACCAGGTCCTGAACTTTCTGGCTCAGCGAATGAGGCCCCTTCTTGCCGAGAGGGGGATCGCTCAGGATGAAATTGAAGCTATCCTGGCCATTCCCTTCAATGACCCCCTTGACACCTTGGATCGGGCCTTGGCCTTAAAGGAAATCCGAGGCTCCTCAGCCGATTTTGAACCGCTGTCTGTCTGTTTTAAAAGGGCCAGGAATATCCTCAAAAGCGTCCCCCCTATAAAGGAAGGGGTTAGAGAGGAAGAACTGGCCGAAGAGATAGAAAGGACTCTCTATCGAAGATTCATTGAAATAAGAGATAAAGTGGGCCAGGCCGGAGACCGCCGAGAATACAGAGAGGCTTTTTCTTATCTGGCCGGGTTGAGAAGTCCGGTAGATGATTTCTTTGACCACATCCTGGTGATGTGCGAAGATGAGGCCCTGCGTAAGAACCGACTGGCTCTCCTCTCTGAAATTACCAACCTGTTTATGCGTCTGGCCGATTTTTCTCGATTACAGGTTAAAGATTAGGTAGCCGTTCATCACATGATGCTGGATGCTCGATGCTCGAGCATCGAGGATCGAGAAAGGAGGAAGGCGATGAAGATTTTTATTGATACAGCCAATGTGGAGGAGATTAGGGAGGCTAATTCCTGGGGGATAATAGATGGAGTAACGACCAACCCCTCCTTGATGGCTAAAGAAGGTAGGGATTTCAGAAAGACGGTAGAAGAGATATGCGCTATTGTCGACGGTCCCATTTCTGCTGAGGCAGTAAGCCTTAAGGCCGAGGAGATGATCCCTGAAGCAGAGGAGCTGGCCATGATACACCCCAATATCGTGGTTAAGATCCCTATTACGCCCGAGGGACTTAAGGCCGTCAAGACTTTAGCTCCACGAGGGATAAAGACTAACGTAACCCTTGTCTTCTCTTCTACCCAGGCCCTGCTGGCCGCTAAGGTCGGGGCAACTTATGTCAGTCCCTTTGTGGGACGTCTGGATGATATAAGCCACGATGGGATGGATCTCATCAGAGAAATTAGGGCCATCTTTGATAACTATGGTTTTGATACTGAAATCATTGTGGCCAGCATACGTCATCCCTTGCATGTTATTGAAGCTGCCTTAGCCGGAGCCGACATCGCCACTATTCCTTTTAAGGTTATCGAGCAGTTAGTTAAACATCCCCTGACTGATATCGGCATTCAACGTTTCCTGGCTGATTGGGAAACAGCGCCCAAATAGTTTCCGAGGTCGAGAAAGCCGGCCTTGATCATCGTTTCGGATAGGCTGAAGGCTGAAGCCTTTCGGATAAAGGAGAGTAGAAACAGGTGTTATTCGAGAGTGGTCAAAATAATGTAATTAATTTATGCACCGAAGGTGCAAAGGAATTTAGCCGTAGGTTTCAACCTACGGAAGATTGAATTGGAAATTAAGCCCCGCAGGGGCGAAGGAAAATTTTGCCAATGGAGGTGAAGAATAAAATCAACGCTCAATTTTATCCGAAAGTGTTCAAAGCCCAGAAAGGAGGTGAAAAACTGATAGGAAGTAACATTTTTGCTCAAGGGATCTTAGCTAATGAAATCCTTGGGCCATCAAAGTCTTAAAAGGAGGAACGGTTAGATGAAACCGAAGGTTAGACTTTTGGCAGTTTGTTTCTTGGTGTTAGGAATAGTCGGCTTGTTTTCGATCTCAGCCAAGGCTCAGAAGCCGACCGGGCCTGCTGCCGATGTGGAGAGACCAGTCGTGCCCCCGACCGACAAACCGGTGGGCAGCCTCAACATTAAGGAAGCTGACCCGATGGCCAAGATAGAGACCAAGCTGGATAAGCTCGAGGCCAAGATAGACGATACTAAGTATCAGAAAACGCAGAAGCAGGAAAGTCTCATCAATGTCCTGAAAAAGATCGAGACCAAACTGGATAAACAAGTTTCCAGGGATGTTCAGGCTGAATTAAAGCCCCTTATTGAGGCCTTAAAGAAGATTGAGTCTAAACTGGATCAGACTGGAACCGGTGGAACAAGTGGAACCCCCGGAACACCTGCACTAACAGCCGTCTCACCTACCCCAGGACTTAGTTCAGCAGGTCCTACCTCAGAGGCAAATAAACTCGAAGCCAAGGCGGATAAGATCGAGGCTAAGCTGGACAGACATCTGCCCGAATTACTCCAAATTTTGAGAAAAATCGAGAACAGTTTGGCTAAACCAGGAGAGCCTTCGGCTGAGGTCGTGCAGCCCATCGCCAAACTTGAGAGCAAGGCAGATAAAATCGAAGCCAAGTTAGATAGACAACTGCCGGAGTTGATCAAGCTTATTCAGAAATTGGAGGCCAAACTGGATAAGACTACCCAGTCTGGACTGCCCACCCCGCCGGAACCATATAATCCCAGTTCACTGGCGGCGGTGCAGCCGGTTTCAGGAGTTGACAAGCTGGAAACCAAGCTGGATAAGATCGAGTCCAAGCTGGATCAGCCTAAACCCGATTTACATGTAATTAAGCTGGAAGCTAAGCTGGAGGAGATTGAGACGAAACTGGATCAGCCCAAATCCAATCCTGAGATAAGAAAAATCGAGGCCAAGCTGGATAAGATCGAGTCAAAACTGGATAAAGAGCCGGTTCTTCAACCTGCGCCAGGGACTGACGTAATAGCTGTTCAGCCAGGGATAGCTAAATTAGAAACCAAGCTGGACAAGATCGAAAGGAAGCTTGATCAGCCTTCGACTCAGCCGGTTCCAAACCTGGGCAAGATCGAGGCTAAGCTGGATCGGCTGGAGGCCAAGATGGATGAGACCGGCACGGTTCCAGGCAATGACAAGATCGAAGCCAAGTTAGACCGCCTGGAAGCCAAGATAGATAAGACCGTTACGAATGAGAAGCTCGAAGCTAAGTTAGACCAGATCGAGTCGAAACTGGATAA
>JBFMHI010000096.1 GCA_040753085.1 bacterium
GCATAAAAGCTTCCCCTCCCTTGATGGGAGGGGTTAGGGGAGGGTGAAATAAACAACCCTCTCTTATTGTTGCTAATACCCCATCTATATTTCTTAATATAAGGTTTTTAGCAAGAGTAATAATATTACCCTCACCCTATCCCTCTCCCATCAAGGGAGAGGGAATTTTGCTTTGTCTCCCAACTAACTGCTTAACTTAGTTTTGAGCAGTTACGTAACTATTTAGCCACAAAGCCACTAAGCCACGAAGAGAATGATAGAATAGCACACGGATGACACAGATTTTGGCGGATTCTCACGGATTTTTTCTAATAAATTTGTAACCGTTCAGCACATGATGCTGGATGCTCGATGCTCGATGCTCGATCCTCGATCCTCGATGCTCGATCTTCGATGCTGGTAAAGGATTCAGTATCCAGGATCGAGCATCCAGAATCGAGCATCCAGGATCGAGCATCCAGGATCGAGGATCGAGGTTGTGTCTTTGTGCCTTAAGGGCTGAATAGTTACAAAAATTTTCCCTCAACTTTCATTACCCCCTGAACGGTTACATTCTTCATTCCGAAATCCGCAATCCGAAATCCGCAATCCGAAATCCGGTAAATCCGGTCATTCCTCCAGCCGAAGTTTCTCGAATATTCGTTTCTCGGCCTCTACACTCTTTTGCTTATAGATTTCTTCCCCGACGTTTTCTTCTTCTGGGGCTTCCGTATCAACCATAGTATCCGCTTCATTAACAGAGGCACTCTCAGTATAGCCGGTAGGCTCAGTGCCTCGTATAAAGACCTCTTTAATAACGTTCCCTTCTTTATCAACCACCAATAAACCGTTTTTCCTGTCTACGATGGCGAAAGAGACATTCCTGGGGACATTAAATTCATAAGGGGGCACGTCTTTAAGCACTTCCTGCATAAAGGCCGTCCATATTGGAGCCGCGGCTCTTCCTCCGGTCTGACCACGTCCCAGAGATTTTCGATTTCGGTCATATCCTACCCAAACGACCGCCGTCAGATTAGGGGTATAACCTGCAAACCAGGCATCAACATAGTTGTCAGTTGTGCCTGTTTTTCCGGCACATGGCCGGTCGATTTTGCTGCCCACTGACGAGGCGGCTGTTCCTCGCCTTACTACCCCTTCCATCAAGCTGGTCATGATATAAGCGGTCTCTTTGGAGAGGATTTCCTGTTCCAGGGGGATGTTTTCTTCCAGAAGATTTCCCTCCTGGTCCTCAATAAATCTTATGGACATTGGTTCCACCTTTATTCCCTGGTTGGCAAAGACAGAATAAGCCACGGCCATTTCCAAAGGAGTGGCTTCAGATGTCCCCAGGGTTAAAGAGAGATTAGGTGTTAATGGACCTTCAATTCCCATAGCATGAGCATATTTAACCACCTGATCGGGACCAACTTCCTGCATCAGTTTAATCGAGGCAACATTGATGGATTTCTCCAGGGCTTCTCTGAGGGTAACCGCACCGCGGAATTTACCATCATAGTTCGTAGGGGCCCAGGTCTTTGCTCCCTCTATATTAAAACTGACCGGGACATCATAAAGAATACTGGTCGGAGTAAATCCGGCATCAATAGCCGCCGTATAAAGGAAAGGTTTAAAGGCCGAGCCGGGTTGTCTCCTGGCCTGGGTAGCCCGGTTAACCTGATTTCCCTTGGTAAATCCACTCCCTCCCACCATGGCCTTGATATGACCGGTGGAAGGGTCTACGGCTATCAGCGCCCCTTCTATCTTGGGTGACCCCGGTTTCTTGTCTTTATTTAACCTTTCGAGTCCCTCCCCTAAGACACGCTGGGCAACTTGCTGCATAGTCAGATCAAGAGTAGTATACACCCTGAATCCACCTTTATAGATAGCCGAATCACCATAGCGTTCCTCCAGTTCTTGTCTGACATATTCCACAAAATAGGGGGCCTTATTAATAGCAATGGTTCGTTTAAAGGCCGGGTTATCTCGCTGATTCTTCACAGAGGAGCGGAACAGGTCATATTTGGCCTGTTCCGCTTCTTCAGGAATTATGAAGCCTAAACTGACCATTCGGTTTAGGACTATAGCCTGTCTGCGCTTAGCTGCTTCAGGATGAAGAAAAGGAGAAAAATAATTAGGGGCCTTGGGTAAACCGGCTAACATAGCTGATTCAGCCAGGTTGAGTTCGGAAACCTTTTTATTAAAATAAAAATTAGCGGCCGCGCCTACTCCATAAACCCCATGTCCAAAGTAAATCTTATTGAGATATCGTTCCAGGATTTCTTCTTTAGTATATCGGCGTTCGATTTGGATAGCCAGCAGGGCTTCTTGAAATTTCCGGGCATAGGTTTTTTCAGAGGTGAGAAATAAGACCTTGGCTAACTGTTGAGTAATAGTGCTTCCTCCCTCGGCGATGCGACCGGCTTTAAAATTTGCCCAGAAGGCCCGGGCAATTCCCCTCAATGAGATGCCCCGATGCTGATAAAAATTAGTATCCTCAATAGCAATAAAGGCGTTTACCAGATGCTGCGGCACTTGAGGAAGGGCCACCAGTTCCCTCTTCAGTTCAAAGAATTCAGCCAATAGCTCCCCATTCCTGTCATAAACCTTGGTAGGAAACTCCCAGTATCGAACACCTTTATATTCCTCAATCGGAGCTAAGGACGGCAGCCGCCTTAAGTTGGCCGCCACCAATCCCACGCCGGTTCCGGCCATAATAAAGAGGAGGAGGAGGGAAATAATGCCGACTATTTCCCGCCATCCAAAGCTGTAATCTTTACGTTTAGAATAACCTTTCATCGTATCTACTCAAAATCAAGTTAAAAAAGTAAGCTCATTACAGATTATAATGCTTTAAGTTTCATCTCCTTTTGTACCGACAGCGTCGGCATAAGAGCTTCCCCTCCCTTGATGGGAGGGGTTAGGGGAGGGTGAAATAACAAGAGTAATAATATTGCCCGCCCATTTCACCCTCACCCTATCCCTCTCCCATCAAGGGAGAGGGAATTTTGCTTTGTCTCCCAACTAACTGCTTAACTTAGTTTTGAGTAGTTACCATCGTATCTACTCAAAATCAAGTTGAGAACTTGTCAATTGCGAGCCCGAACGGAGTGAGGGAGCAATCCGCCCTGTTTCGCCTTCGGCTCGCAGTCCTCGCCTTACGACACAGCCTCTTCAAGGGTAACTACTCAACTTAGTTTTGAGTAGTTACCTTTCATCGTAATTAAGTTTCGAGGTGACTACTCAGGTTGTTTAGACTGGAGGCTGAAGGCAGTTAGTTCTGGCGCCTTGACCGAATCGTAGTTACCTCATCGTCTGACTTCAATCGTGAAACTCCGATCACTCAAGCTGCCCCAGAGCAACCCGGTTATTGTCTCTCCTAAAGGAAAGGCAAAGTTATCGAACTTTCGGTTAGCCAGAGCCATTATCTCATTTTTACTTTGGGCCGCATCTTTAAGCCGGGTAGGCAGAAGGTAAGTGGACATAGTATAACCATCTTCCCACACCCGGTATATATTATAAGAAACCGGATATTGAATCAAGGCCGCGGCCGCTATGTAAGTTACGCCGTTATTCTGAGTAACCAGATGGGTATGAACGTGACCGGAGTGAACACTCACCACCTGAGGGTAAGATTCAAAAATGGCCTGCAGTTGGGCGTGATTGTCAATAAACCTTGACCCTACTATGTGGGAAGACTTGCCCCACATGGCAGAGGCTAAATCATCCATTATAGACATTCGGTTAACCCAATGGTGGAGAAAGACCATCGTAGGCTTGGTCTTATATTTATCCAGATCGCCTTTGAGCCAATCTAACTGATCTTGGTCAATATTTCCTTTACTGCTGTCTAAGATGACAAAATGCCATCCCTTATGATTAAAACTGTAGTACCGGGTGATCTGTCCTGATATCTGGCTGAAACTGCTCTGCCAGGCATCGCCTTTAATATCATGATTGCCGATGACCGCATAAACCTCCCCTTTTAATTTAGTTAGTTCAGATTTAACAAATTCAAACTCAACTTCGCTTCCGGTATGGGTCAGGTCGCCCATCAAGATAGTGAAATCTACGGCTCCATCATTAACCTCCCTCACTAACTCCCTGACAATGTCTCCACTGACAGGGAAAAGCATGCCGTCTTTGCGTTCTCTCTGGGGGCTATAATGCAGGTCGGCCGCGGCAGCAAAGGAAAAGAGATATTTGCCTCCCGGTTTTTTCAGGGTTTTGAAATAATTTATGGTGGTGGGATTACCATCCTGATCTACCATTCTGAATTCATATGCCTGTTGTGGTTCAAGCGACCTGATCACCTGATAGTGATGCGTCGTAGAAGAGGCATCTTTAAGGTGACGGGTCAATTGCCCTGGGGGTCCGTATTCCAGTTGACAAATCATAGGCGCCGCGGTTTGCCAGGTGATAACGGCCTCATCAATCCCGACCGACACTAATTCTGGATTACGGATGGCGCACCCACTTCGTGGGTACCCGGGATGGCGGATTTCTACCTCATTAGGGGCTACCGTCTTTCTTGCGGCACCTGAAGAAAGAGTTTTTTCAGCGTTGGCTAAGGTAGAAAGGCTAAGTGTCCAGATTAGAATTAGGGATAAAATAAATCTCAAGCCGACGCCTCCTTCAATTACCAATTAACCATTGATAATTGGTAATTACTCAGGCAGATAGGCTGAAGGCTGAAGGCTGAAGTTCAATAGCCTTCAGCCTATTCACCTAAGCAGCCTTCAGTCTTCAGCCTATCCACCTAAGTAGCTACGATAATGGTTAATTATGAAAGACCTGGGCCGTAAAGATATAGACCTTACCCTCTCGGGGCCATTCCTGCTCTGGCAGCCCGGCCTGTCTGCAAAGGCGGCGCATTAGCTCTTCCCTGCTCCAGCCTGCTTCTAAGGCCCGTTGAGGGAGGATGACCCTCTGCTGCCATCCGGATTCTATGGCCACTCCGTGGGTGCCAGGTTCAATCAGATTGGGACTTTTGGCCTCCTTAAGCGGGGAAAGGATAGATAATTCCACCTTCACCTTATCCAGATCAGCCGCAGAAAGGGGTGAATACTGGGGCAGCGGTGAAGTCGCCGCTCTAATGGATAATTCCTGCACGGCCTTATCCAGAGGTCTAACGGGAAGCAAATGTCCGGCCTCAGCCAGCACCTGGCCATGGTCATCTAAAAGGGTGATATAGACACCCCTCAACTCACTAAATTTGGGATCTGCCGCCTTCACATCTTCAGGCAGTCTGCCTTCAAGATACTCTTTAATTGAATCCTGGGCGGTTTTGAGGAGAGACAAGCCTGCTTGACGGCTGAGCTGATCAGTAGTATAAATAGCCGAAGCGCTATAACCAACCACCCGGTGGACAATCTTACTCGTATCCGGGATATCTCTATCTGCTGAAGTAGCGTAGTTTAAAATTTCAGAATGATCCGCCCCCAGTTCCTTAGCTACCAAAAGGGCTGTAACTACCGCCCCTCCGCCACTCATTTCACACTTTTTGGTGGAAAGTTTTTGCAATAAACCTCTTGGATCAAAGGCGGCCATAGCATCCAGGGCAACTTTGTCCATGGCCCTGGTTTTCATATAGGGATAAAAACGGGAAAGATTAGAGACCGCCAAAATAAGCACATCCTTCCTTCCCTTGAGTTGATTAATCAAGGCCCGGGCCAGAATTTGACAATAGTGGTCACTCTGATTACCCATTATCACAGGGACAATCGAGAAATCTTTCAGCGTCCTTTGGAGAAAAGGCAGTTGAATCTCCAGGGCATAATCTTCTTTATGTATTTGAGGATAAAAATCTATCTTCTCGTGTTCAGCGATTAATCCCTCGGCTAAATCCGTGTCTATGAGAATCCGACCAAGGGGCGTTTCATAAGCTTTGGTTTTATCCACGGATATGGCCGGAAACTCTCTGTCAACACTGGCTCCAATAAGAACCACGGTCTTGAACCGGCTCCCTCTAAGGAGTTTATAGACATAAGCCGCTACTCGACCGGAATGATCAATACTGGCATAGGGAACAGTCAGGGCAATCAATCTCCCCAGGATCAAATGTTCCGGGGATTCATCTATTATCCGGTCTATCTCGCGAAGCAGGATCGGAGTTGAAGCCGGATAATATTTGCCGGCCGCAATAGCTGGCCGGGCTTTAATTTGATCTGAATTAGACCGGGAAGGAACCAATAAACATAGGGAAATAACCAGAAAACAGCCTAAAATAAGTTTCGAGTTCGGGGCACCCGCTTGGGGGTGGTCGAGTTTCGGGTCCATTTGTCTTTCTCAGAAGGTAACTACTCAGCCACTTCTGTCTTCCGTCGTCTGTCTTCTTTCGTCTGTCGTCTGTCGTCTCTGCCCTTTCGCCTATCTTCTCCGCTTTTCTGTTGGTCAATTAAATTTTCACCTAACATCTCTTTTATTATATCCACTATGTCAAGGAGACTGAAACCTGCCTCAGATTTAATTATATACCTGTCTGCCCCGGTATGCATACCACGAAAACGATCCCAGAAATGAGACTTCGCCGTAAGCATAATAATCGGGATATGCTGATATTTTTTATCATTCTTTAGAAGCCGACAAACCTGGTACCCATCCATTTCAGGAAGAAGAATATCAAGAACAATTAAATCAGGGTTCTCATTATAGGTCTTATTTATTGCCTCTATCCCCTCTTCAGCCAAAATTACTTTAAATCCTTCAGACAGCAAGATACTCTTTAATAGCTTTTTAATATCCTCATCATCTTCTACCACCAGTATCTTTTTGGGCACTGACTACCTCCTCCTCTTTCGAGTTTCGGGTTTGGTAAAGGGCGAAATCTCTACCCCGAAACTTGTTTTTAGAGCCTCTTTATCGCTTCCAGCAAAAGCTGGCCCATAGTCTTAGCCGCATTTTTCAACCCTTGATACCAGATCAAATCTTGCTGATAGTTAGCTTCCAACCGGTCTTCTATCTTTTTGGCCTCCTGCATCTCTTCAAATATTTCAGAGTAAAAGAGGACCTTAAGTGTTTGAAAGGCATCTTGCTCGGCCCGAAGTTTATCTTCCAACTGAGATTTTCGCTGACCTAATTTACCTTTCTTTATATCTTCATACCAACTTCGACGGGCCAATCGGAGCCTCTTATCCGCCAGATTATAGATTCTGGACAGACTCCTGGCCGTTTGGTTGAATTCGGCTTTAAGTTTAGGAATAATATTAGCTTTTGGTATCAGAGACGCCCGTTCCAGGGTATCAGCCACAGGAATCTCTTTCTGACAATATCTTTCAAGTGTTTCTTCGAAGGGGAGAGGGAGTGTACCTTCAATCCTTGCCCCTCCACCGGTAGCGTTTATTACTACTGTTCCAGGCTCACATTTGGGTATTTCAGCCTCGAACCATTTCCGATATTCATTAAGCACCCGGTTGGTCTCTACTTCTCCCCCATAAATTCCAGGCACGGTAATAATAGACCGTTCTTTGATATAATCGTAAATCATCATTTCCATAGTATTAAACCGATTAATCCGGTCTACCCAGGAGGCAATAAGGGCGCTATCCCGGGTATAAACCAACCCGTCAGTATAGGCCAGGTCCTGGCCGATAAAGATGATGGGATTGCCCTTAAGCTCTCTGGCCAGATAAAAGGCCACCGTAGCTACCGACCCGCCGGCTGTTTCCAGGAAGCCTTTATCTCCGATGCGTTCACTCACCCAAAGGTCGAAAGGGTGGTTGGTGGAAAAAATAAACTTTGGCCCGGGGATATTCAGGATTTCCCAATAAGTTATCAGACCGGCCACCAGTGGGGGGCCTTCACTTAAGTCTATCCCCTCGAAGTAGCGGTAATTTGTCTGTTGAGGGTCAACCGCTACCACCAGGTCAGGTTTGACTCCTTGATTAAGGAGCGGTCGCAGGGAAGTATCAACGGCGATGAGAAGGGCCTTGCCTTTGGCCTTATTTAAAAGTGGAATATTCTTGTCCAGAGAAGGCCCCGCCGAGATGATAATAACAGGCAATCCGCTGGGAAAGACGTTAACCAGGTCTTTCACCCCTGGATTAGCCAGGGCGATGGGCAGGTTGGTCAAGATATTCTGCTGCCATTCAAATCCGAATCTGGCCAGGGTGGCTGCCTGAAGACGCTGGTTCTCCAGATAGGCCTTTATTTGGCGGCTGAGTGCTTCGTAATATTCGGGATATAGATCAACCGCCGGTCTGTGTTCTATGGTCCAGGTTCCCCGGTTTTTGAGAAACTGAAAATTTGCGGCTACCCATTTCAAAATAGACTCAGAGGTGGCGGTTACCGCTAAAGTCACCCTGGGTGAACGAAGGATGGGTCTTAAATCAACCAGGTGGAGAGCCGCCGAGAAGATATTCGAGTCTTTTTCTACCACCAGGATTTTAATATCAGGATTGCTTTCTTTTAAAAGCTCTTCCACATGATAACCCAGGCCAAAACCGTGGACAAAGACCACATCAGTGCGCGTAAGGTCTGCTGAAAGGGCGGCCTTCTTTGCTTCCCCTCTGGGGTCCTCCAGGCCGTGAATTAAAACCCCTTTATATCTTATGGTCGGCAGGCCTGTTTTACTTTCCAGTATTTCTATCCCCTTTGGCTTTACCAGCCGCTCCACCAGACTAGGATAAAGTTTTTTAAGAAGGGCGATGTTAGGCTTGAAAAATTTAGACTCAGCCAGTTCCCGTCCAGTTTTCAGAAAATTCTGGACCCTCTCGTTCATAAGAAGATAATAATCTCTGTAAAGCTGAGTTGAGGCTTGATGAGAGATAGTCCATATCTGGCGGTGTCTTATGGTCTCGAAGTTATTATCCAGCCAGTTAAGGAGAGCCTCAGGTTTAACCGAAATAGCCAGCTCAACCTGGGGGGAAGTCAACAAGTAGGAGAAATCTGCCAGGCTTATGGCCGCGGAAAATATTTCAAAATCAGCTTCGATAATAATGAGGAAGTTTTCCGGCCCCATTCGGTCAAAGATTTCTTTAATATGATAGCCCAAGCCTATCCCATAAATGATGACCACGTCTTCCCGGCCAAACTTGATCTGATCGGCCATCCGTTTGGCCTCACGTTGAGGATCATAACGGGAATGTAAATAGATGCCCTTATATTTGGCGGTAACTTGCCCGCTCTGGCTCTTTAAGAGTTCTAAGTCTTTAGGTTTCCTCAAGAGAGAGACTAAGGGAGGATACCGCTGCTGGATAAGTTTAAAGTTGGTGGTAAAGGGTTCCATTCCATCCCCTCGGTTTGTAACTGACAATTGTTATCGGCCAGACCCTTCTTCGTCAGATTGTTTGGTCAACTGTCCTCAGCCTTCATAGGACTTCCCATCCTGAAAGAAAACCTCTACCAGCTATCGCCAGGTATAAACCGGACCAATAATATCCAGGCTTCTCCAAATTCTTCTTCCCCTTCTTTTCAGCTACCCTTGCCAGGCAATCTGTCTCCCTCTTTCCCATAGCCTTATCCTTTCTCTTTTCTTTTTCTCAGACTCCAACTTCAACTCAATGTTTCTAAGACGCACAAAGGGAGCTTTGTCCCTGGTTTTTTATTATATACCAACTGTTCGCAGTTTGTCAAGCATTTTGAGAGATTCAGGCTGAGAAAGGCCAAGAGTGAGAAAGGCTATGTAGACCGGGATGAAACATATTTCACCGGGAGGCCACACTCAGGGAAATTACCGGGGCGGACCAGAAGGCCATGCTCAATCCCCCTTAGTGGCCTACTTACGTTGAACGGCAGGTAGAGTGAGCCATTCCGAAAGGGGCTGGTCGTAGTGAAGTGAGCCGGGAAGCGGAGAACAGAGGGACAAGGGAGCAAAGGTACGGAGGAGTGGAGGAGTAGGAGTAGAAGGCGAAGCTAAGTTCTATTTGCAAGATTTATAACTTCGCCTATTAGTAAACCAGTAGCTTTTGATATTTTCTCCATGTCATCTCCCAAACTTAGGAGAGTTTTCGCGATCTCTATTGCCTTTTCATTTTTACCTTTTTCTAGTCCTTGCTGTATGCCTTGTTCTATGCCTTGTTCTATGCCTTGTTCTATGCCTTGTTCTATGCCTTGTTCTATGCCTTGTTCTATGCCTTGTTCTATGCCTTGTTTTAAGCCTTGTTTTAAGCCTTGTTTTAAGCCTTGTTTTAAGCCTTGTTTTATGCCTTGTTTTAAGGCAAACTCGATGGAATTCTTTTGGAGGTAGATAAAATCGTGCCTTTTAAACTGTGCTTCCAGCTCTTCTTCACTCATCCCGGCAGTATTGGCTATTTCAAAGGCCTTTTTT
>JBFMHI010000097.1 GCA_040753085.1 bacterium
GTTGTCCGTCTACAGAACGGACATGGACAAGCACGGACAGGGACAAGCCCTGTCCCTACACTTCCGCCTTCTGTCCTGTGTTATTTATCCGTGCTAATCCGTGCAGCTATACCTGAACGGTTACAAAGCCATAATTCTAGCGGACAACGCCAATGTTGCAGGGCGATGCTTTATTATAGTTCACAGAAATCAAAAAGTCAACAAGAAATTCCCGATCTTCGATGCTCGATGTTCGATCTTCGATGCTCGATACTCGATACTGGATACTGGATCCTCTACCAGCATTTAGCATCGAGCATCGAGCATCGAGCATCTAGCCTCGAGCGCGGGAGGCCGCGCTACGCTACCATAGCCGGCATAAACTCGCAGGAAGCGTAGACGCCGTAGATGCCCTTTTCATTCAGCCAGGCGGCCTTTTTAAGATAACCCAGGGCCGGGCCGATCACATTAGCTGCCATGGTGGTTTCATCACCCAGGATGAAACGATGAGAACTCCGCTGTCCATCAAAGGTAATTCCCGTCAAGGTCATGGTGGTGCTGACCGGCTTCTTAGCGGATCGAGTATCCATTATCCCACCGACCTCAACCTGGGTTCTGGAAGCCACTACCCCGGCCCGCTCAAGCATCAGATCATCGGCATGTTCCATCTGGCGAAGTTCCAGTTTTCCATCCCGGGCATCCAGAAGTTCTTTCACCTCTTCATCGGTCAGTGCCTGGGCCTTCTCCACGGTAAAACCGGGCAAATGGGCAATATCCTCCCGGATGGTGGCCTTGTATTGTTCCCAGTTACTAATCCCTACCCCCCAGTGGATGTCAATATGTTCCACCCTGACAAAGGACTGGGCAGCCAGAACCGCCGCGGCCGTAAGCAAACCCGGCGTAGCCCCGCAGCCGGTCAGGTAGGTGCTCCCTATCTTCTTTATTTCTTCGTGGAGGGTAAAGACCAGTTCCATGGCTGAGGTCCTCTTAAGGCAGTCAACAAAGACCCCCTTGAACTTAGCCTGAATAAATTGTTGGATCACCCCAGGGATAAAGTCATTAGGCATATTGGGCAGGGTAACAAAGATGCCGTCGATCTCGGCTCCACGCGAGACAATCTCCCTGATAGGATCGTCACATAATCGTCCCCCTTTTATTTCGGCTACGGTATCTTTCGGCTTAAGCCCGCTTATTTCCTGAGCAGAAAGTCCTTCAGGGGAAAAGGCAAAGCCCCGGCGATCACATATAGCGACCAGTTTCATTTCTTCTTTCATCTCAATAATTTGAGCGGCCGTTCTTCCCAGCCCTCCGGCCCCAAGTATTCCTATGCGCATTTTATTTTCCCTTCCTTTCAATCTTAGGTAACTCAGCCCCCTAGACACTTAGTGGCTGACCGCTTACGGCCTATTATACAGGAAAAAATCTCCCTTATCAACTAATAAAATCCTTTTTTACTTGACTTTTTAGTAAAGATGTTCTATTACTACTAAATCAGGTAATACCAGACCCAGAGGAGACAGAAGACATTTGCCATGAAATCAAATTCCTTCTCATTTAACCCGGCCATAGACCCTGATCTACTGGAATGTAAGGTTAAGAAGGTTTCAGTATTAAAGAAGTCGACAAAAAAGGTAAGTATCTCTAAGGAAAAGATAGCCGGTTGTCTAAGCAGAGACTTTACTCTGGCCAGCAATCTTTTGGGATGCTGGACCGCCCGGGCCTTAAAGTATATCGGAATAAATAAGAACCCGGCCAATAAATCACGTATGCGTATTGCTATTCTGGAGCAGCAGAGGATACTGCTGGCTGGTGATCGCCAGAGAAAATGGACGGTAAAGTGTAGTGAAGGAGAACGTAAGGGCTGGCCTACCCCTATTATTGGTCAAACCTTTGGGCTTGGTTCCCATAAGATAGATACTGTCCTTGGCCTTCTGGAGATGGATGAGGGGCTGGTGGATGAGAAAAAGATGAGAACGCTTGTTGCGGCTGTATTTGCTGAGGGTGAAAAAGGAGGCATCCTTGAGCTTCCTGACATGTATATGTTTAAGATAGTAACCTGTCCCGGCACGGAAAAGATCAAATTGGACATGATTCTTAATGAGATGATAGAAGAAGGAGATATGGCCGAATTTTATTCCCGATTGATTCCTCGGTTATTGGCTGAACTTGAAAAAGAGCTGGGTATTTCGCCAGGTGAGATTAAAGCCGCCGTTCTCTTTCGGGAAAGGCATGCGGGGTTGATTCAGGCTTTGATTGACGCCGGAATTAGAGTAAAGGTGACCGGGTTTAAGGAAATGGAGAGAAAATTGAAGGAGAGCGAGGGCCGGTTTATCAACGGGAATCTTATCCTTAGTGAAGATGATGATTGGTCAGCCGGTCTGGAGATGGGTTTAGAAGGAGGTCCTCATTTAATTATTGGTTCAGGAGGGACTCCCGCTACGATAAAAAGTAATACCTTAGTTAAGAAATCTGGCGGCTCCTTTACCGGTTTTCTTGTTTCCTACGAATCGATGAAAGGAGAAGGAGATCTTAGAAAGATATGGCAATTCTCTCGGAAAGAGGAACGCCTTCTTAGCGGTATGGAAAGGCCTATTGTTAGACCGGCCAGACTGAAAGAATATAAGAATGAAGAGAAGGAAGCCTATGCCTGGGATCACATCTTTACGGCCCAGGAACTGGTCAGGTCGCAGTCGCTGGATATCGCTTGTGTCATTGGCGTTGTCCGGGATTATACCCTGGGAGAAAGGTTAATTCCCGGGCCTGAAATTAATTGTGAAACAGGAAGGCTTATTTGTCATGTCCTTTGGGTTGATGAAGGAGGCACTGTTCTGGATATAGAATTGGAGTACACCACCAGTATTAACTCTTTAATTGCCCAGATTAAGAAGACCCAAGATTCTCACCGCCGCGGCGAGCTTTCCTACCGGTTGTCTATGGTTTATTCTAAATTCGGCTGTTATGAAGAAGCTCAAAGGGTTCTTAGTTCTGCCCTGGAGAGGGTTGAAAATATCCGAAACAGCCAGGAGAAGAAAGATCTGGAGGCTAAGATCAAAGCCGCTCAGCATTATATTGAAGGGTTAAGGATTTTGGTTGAGGAGCCGATGGTAGAAGAACCTTTAGAAAAAAATCCCAATATCCTGGCGATTGAAGAATCTAAGATGGCCTTAGGTATATTGAAAGAGCATAAATTAAAGGATCCGGGTTTGAATAGAGGAATCCGTCGACGTTATACCTTCTTGCGGGATTGGGCCTTTAAAAAGGCGATGGAGGCGGTCGAGACCGAGAGGGAAAGATATCTGGAAATGGCCTATAAATTTTCCGACAAGGCCATTGGTTTTTCTGATGAGGATTTAGAAACCCTCTTAAGAGACCTTTCCTTGAGGATGTATGAGATTGCTGAAGGATACGAGAGGAGATTGGATTATCTTTGGAAAAATGAGAGACGAGAACCGGAACTTAATGAGGCAATGTTGTTTGCCCTCCAGGCTTATTCTGAAAATAAAGACAGTCAAGTTTTGCAGGCTTACCGTAAGCTAATAGAAAAACATATCTCCAAGGAAGAAGAGGCCGTAGGCAGAGGAGATATCTTTATTGCCTTAGGATTGCAAACCTTTCTTAAGGAAATGTCTTTATCTAAGCAGGCAAGGATAATAAAGGTGCTATACGAATATAAGGAGAAGAGGAAAATTGTTGATTTGATAAAATTCTTTGAACTGGAAGAGAGAGATATCGAAATAATAATTAATGCCCTGGCCGATTCTATCGAGGAAAAAGTAAGGAAAATGGAAAAAAAGGGGGAGTTAGGGGAGTTAAAGGTAGGCCTGGAAAGCGCAGATTTCACTGAGGTGCCGACGACCCAGACTTACGCCCGTCAGCTTAATGAATTGGCCCATGGTCTTTCCGTAGATATAGAAAATCGTAAATACGCCCAGCAAATTTGGAGCGGTTTAGCGGAATTATCCCATGCTCAGGCCATTCTGCTTTTTGGTTTGGGTCACCGCCGGGGAGCGAAAAATAGATTAAATGAGGCAGTGAGTTACTATAAGCGGCTTATCACTGATTGGGAGATTGGAGGTATCTATCCCACTATCGGCCTGTTAGAGATTTTTAAACTTTATATCCTGATGTATGAAGAGTTCGACAATGAGGATGATGGAAGGGAGGCAATTCACTTGTATTATGCCTTAAGTAGTTTAGTTGATCTAAAGACAATAGATGAGGAGCGCTTGCCGGAAAGGGAGATGAAAGATAGCCTTCGTGCTTATATGCCTTCCGAAGAAAATAGGCCGGCTCTTAGCACTCTATCTCCCGAAGAATGGTTGGAATCTCAGATAGAGATTATGCAAGGTGTCCCTTCATTTCTGATTGAAAAGGTTCTTTCCGAATATAAGGAAAGAGTCCTAGTAGTGAAACAAAAATGCCAGCTAACTACTCAGGTTGTTTAGACGCCGATAACCTTAGCTTACTTTAGGTCCTTTAAACTTTAGGCACTCTCGAATACATCAGTATTATGCCGCAATATTTGCCTTGTTCGCGAAGATCATGGCAAAAAGGTGATCGGTCATCGGTAGTCAATAGGAAAGGCAGCCACTGATTACCGATTACCTGAGGATACCTCTGCCACCTCTGCGAAATGACCACTCCAGCATCGTGGCGGAACTTGAGCGTAAGATGGCTGAGATACAAAAGGTGCGTCAAGCCGCAGATAGTGAGATGGAAGCAATCTCGACATTGTCCGGTGCTATTTTACGGGAGGCATTTGATTTTGATGATAACCAGGAGGGTTGAGAATGTTTTATTTTGAAATATTTGAAGCATTGTATCGTGCAAAGATAAAGTACCTGGTTGTAGGCGGTCTGGCAGTAAATCTACACGGTGTGCCAAGAATTACTTATGACATTGATATTATCATTTCAATAGATAGGGATAATGTTTTAAAATTAAATAATACCCTGATGAACCTGGGTTATGTCCCTCGCCTTCCGGTTGATCCTAATGATATGGCAGATGAAAGAATATTAAATGATTGGATAGAAAACCGTAATATGAGGGCTTTTAGTTTTTATCATAAGAAAGAAAACCTTAAAGTAGTTGATATTGTTATCGAACATCCCCTTGATTTTACTAAGGCATTTCAGCATCGTGCAATAAAAAAAGTAGATGATGTTGGAATCTATGTGGCTTCTATTGATGATATGATTTCAATGAAAAAGGTAAGCAACAGACCCAAAGATATAAGCGATATGGAAATGCTTGAGGAAGTAAAAAAGATAATGGAGACTAAAAATGAATAAAGGATTTCATTATACCTTAGAAAAAGAAGATATCTTAAATTATATGAAGCTCTCAACTCTTGAAAAACTAACCTGGCTGGAAGAGATTACCCTATTTACTGAAAAGGCATTAACCCCGGAAGAAAAAAAGGTAAGAGAATATCTTAGAAATAATGGAGAGGTTAATTTAAATGAATCTTAATAGTTACCAAATTTTTTAATTATCCCCTTGACAAATTCATATTTTGATGCTATACTAATAATGTAAAATAGGAAAAAAAAGTGGTTGCTAATAATTATCTTTAGTATCTTGACTTTTTCCTACTACTTAACTTAGAAGACACGGCCGGTTGGAAGAGTTGAGTAGGGGGGTCAATTTAAGGGCCGAAAGTAAAACGGCCGTTTGCGAGTAGGTCTAAAAGTTGATTATGAGGTAAAGAGAAAAGGATAAGAGCAGCCATTAGCTCTCTGAGAAGGTGGTCAAAAAAAATACACCACCTTCTTAAGGGGGCTTAAAAGTTTTTATACTTAAAGCCGAATAAAATCTTCTATCCATAAATGGTGATCAGCTTTAGTTATCTTTTGCTTCCATAGTTCTCTAAAGAGGGGAGAAAGGTTTGGCCCATCTTACTCAGGTCTAAAGAGATCGCGAAAAGGGATGTTTTCGAGTCAAAGATAGGTCGGCCGCCTATTGAGAGGCGAAAAAATTTCTTGATAAGGGGACCAAAAGAAAAACTGAAGAGGATGACCATAAGTTTCGGAAGAGCCCTGGCGGAAGCTTCCCAAAAGAGGAAGCTTCCCCCAAGGACCCAAAAGTAAGGCTTGAAAAAGAGGGGCAACGAAGCAAGCATATCACCGAATCATCACAATTATTATTCAAGGAAGAATAATCCCACCCTACGACAGTTTATCTACCTGTCAATGTGAGTCAGGACGGCTTTTTAAACTAACGTTTTGCCATTTCTAATTTATGTAACCGTTCACGGTCTGGAGAAACCACTTTAGTTTTTCTATAGGTCAAACGATATATATATATATGAAGGACGCTTTGTTGCAAGAGCTTTCCCTGGAAGAGCTGATCACGCTGGTGCGAGCGCATCTGGACGACCATCGCCACCTGTGCACAGCAAGGCCGCTCCTTCTTTGACTACCTCTGCTTCGCCGTCGAGGCCTACTTCGCCCCTCAGCCCATCCCGTCTCTACTGCCATCGGGGCCGTGAACAGTTAGGGGGATAGTTTATAGATAATATTAAATTTTATGGTCTTTGCGGAACATTATTAGCGGTTTTATTATTGGCTTTTTTATCTGGATGTGGCAAAATCCCATTTCTCGATGATGAGGAAGAAATAAGCGTTGCGCCACCGCCCCCGGTTTATCCCGAAATCGACGAATGCCCTGCCTGGTCGCCCGAGGGAAGTGTCATTGTTTATTATCACAACGGGATAACAACTGTAAAAGAGAGCGGGTCTTGTCATGTCGAGCCTGAATCGGTCGGTCTATGGTTTATTTCACCGACAGGAGATACCAGGCGAATGTTTCTGAAAGGCAATAACAGACTTCCTGCTGGAGCCCCAAGGGGGAGTGGATTGCCTTTGCCTTTGACTATAATAAGCAGATTTACAAGATAACGGTCAATGGAGATAGTCTAACCCAGCTTACCTTTGAAGGACGTAACTCCTTTCCTGCCTGGAACCCCAATGGAGAGGGGATCGTATATGATTCAAATGCAGACAGTCCAAAGGGAATGTATTTTATTTGGGAAATGAAAGCCGATGGTTCAGAAAAAAGGCGAATTGCTTATGAGCCCGAGAGGGGGGAGATCCGCATGCCCCACTGGTCACCAGATGGAAAAAAGATAGTCCACATTCGGTATGTTCCGGATACTTATTTCTCGGAGATTTTTGTAATGGATAGCAACGGCACGAATCCGCTGCGGCTAACCTTTAACAATTAGAAATAAGTGAGGAAAATCCGGTGAGAAAATATCATTCTGGTTTTCCATGATGACACGATCCTGCTTACCCAAAATCTGCTTGACGACCTGAAAATCGGGGACGGTTATGAACCGTCCCTGCCTTTTTTGTTTTAGAGAGAGGTCAAGTATGGGGTCGGGAAGACCCCTGTTAAACCTAAATCTCAAGCGAGGTTTGAACTGCCGGATAGAAAAGTCTCTATCCCAAAACCGGGTAAAAGTAGCACAGCCGTCCCGGCTGTGAATATGACCACAGGCGAGACGCCTGTGCTACCTTTTATCCGGTTGAGATTTGGGTAAGAAAATATAAAGGGAAGGAGGTAAGCAAGGAAGCTCGCTGTTTTAGAAAGAACCAAAAAAGGGTTTTTCCTGCTTCATAGGGATACTGAAAGAGAGGGAGATTCTTGGCTTTTGGGGAAGGCTAAAACAGAATGAGCAGGGAAGCTCCTCTATCTACTTTAAAGGGAGGTTAAAGTAGAAGAAGGGGCAAGGATGTTCCTCTGCTTCGGAGGGAGGCCGAAGTAGAAAAGGAGCAAGGAAGCAAAATTTAACAGGCAGGGAAGCCCACCAATCAAGGAGGGATTCGCATGAGAGTTGTGCATAACCCATCGGCAATTGATGCCTATAACACCTTGTCACAGACAACCCGATCCTTAAACAAAAATCTGGAACGTCTCTCTTCAGGCTTACGAATCAATCGGGCCGCTGACGATGCAGCAGGTTTAGCTATTGCTCAGAGAGAGACTGCCCTGACCAGAGGCCTGGACCAGGCATCCCGGAATGTTCAGGATGGAATATCTGTGATTCAGACAGCAGAAGCTGGTATGGACGAGATCCAGGAGATGCTCCAGCGGATGAGAGAATTGGCCGTGCAGGCATCTAATGGATCGTTGCAGTCGAGTGACAGAGAGGCTATTCAGGCTGAAGTAAATGAGCTCCTTACCAGTATCGACCAGCAGGCGCAAGCGACAGAGTTTAACAGCTTCCCGCTTTTGACGGGCAATGTTTCATCTACCGCCCCCAGTCAATATAAAGCCACGGTGGTGAGTAATGACCAAGGGGCGCGTGGTTCAGCCACGATTGATATCTATGCCAAGTTTTCGGCGGCTGGTTTTACCAATGAAGCAGGAACGGCCATTACACCGACCGGAAATATAACCGTTAATGGAGCCAAATTCAGTATCTCTGACTATGATTCGGTTAATGATTTTATGCAGGCCGTCAATAATTCGGCCCAGGCAAATGCTACTATCACTTACGATGCTACGACCGACCGGTTTACCATTACCAGTGATACCGAAGAAGTTCCCCTCAGGTTAACCCAGTCAGGTGCAGATGGGGGAGCGACCACAGGTTTCTTCACCCTGGCCAAGATAACAGAAGACAGCAGGCTCAATATTGCTGCGCCAGGGCCTCGGGCTCAGGCCATTAGTCGTGAGGAAGTTAGGGCAGGCAGCTCTAACATCCTTGACGTGAGCAAGGCCTTTTCAGAGGCTGGATTCGATACCACGCCCACCGGAACTATCGCTATTAATGGGGCGCAATTCAGTGTGGCCGATTACGCCACGGTCCAGTCTTTTATGAATGCGGTTAATGCCTCGACGAAGGCAAAGGCCACCATAACCTATGATTCTACCAATGATGAGTTCCTTATCCAGAGTGATAATGGAACAGATCTCACCCTATCGGCGGTAAGTGGCGGCGCCTCTAATTTCCTCTACGAGGCTAATATCCTTAACTATGATGTGGGAAATCCTACCACTTTCTCCAACATCTTCCGCGCTCCAAGTGCTAATGCCACGGCGACAAGCACCTATGAGGTCAATGACGAAACCGATCAAAGCAACGACCGAATAAATCTCACCCAGACCTTTGCTAACGCCAATTTCGACAATACACCGACTGGCACAGTAACCATCAATGGAGAGACCTTTAGTGTGACCGGGACTGTCCAGAGTTTTATGGACAGCATCAACAACAACGCTAACATTGATGTTAAAATCTACTACGACACCTTAGAAGATAAATTTACTATTCGAAGCAACAATCTCCAGGAGAATCTTACCTTATCAGAAACTCCATCGACCAACGGCTATGGCTTCCTTTCGGAGGTCAACATTACCGAGGGAACCTATACCCCTACCTCAGAGGTTAATTCTGATTACAGAAGAGAGGGTTTGGTTTTCCATGCCGGAGCCAACAAGGATGAAACTCTTAAGACCAACATCGCTACAGTGAGTGCCGCGGCATTGGGCATTAATGTCCTGATGAGCAATGGGGTAACTACCCAGGCCGCCGCCGAGAGCGCTATTAGCCTTCTGGATACGGCTATTGATACCGTGTCCAGTAATAGGGCTAAGTTAGGCGCTATTCAGAACCGGCTGGAATATCGTTTAAGCTACAATGAGACCTCTTATGAGAATCAAACCGCGGCCCTATCCCGGATTGAGGATCTTGACTTCGCCAAAGAGACGATCAATTTTGTCAAGAACCAGATTCTCCTGAACTCAGGGACATCTATGTTAGCTCAGGCCAACGTAGTTCCGGCCAATGTGCTGTCACTAATATCAACGTAATCTGAACCGGATGAGGGTATTTGCTTCCAGGAGGGGAAGCAAAAAACGGGGAAGAGAGAAATCTCTTCCCCGTTTCTCTTATGGTAACCGTTCGCGCCACCAAGACACTAAGACACCAAAATTACAGAAATAAGCGGAACGATTACAAAAAGGAATAGGGTGTGGCTACTTTTCATGCAGCCATTTTCCATTCGTAAGTCCCGTAAAGACGTTTCTGTTCCTCTCTGATATGGAAATCCCAATACTTGTCCATATCATCGCTGAGGTTGATAGCGCGAAG
>JBFMHI010000098.1 GCA_040753085.1 bacterium
TCGCTTACGCTCGCGGCGGCCGAACAAGCGGCTGGAGCCGATGCTCGCATCGGCGAGCAAGCTCGCCTCCGCTCGCACGGCTCAGCCGCCGCGCCGTTATGCCATAAAAAACAATTGACAAAACCACAGGTATGATATAAGGTAATACCGGCGGTGTTTATGGGCAAAACAAAAATTGCGGTAATCGTTCACCACAGAGACACAGAGACACGGAGAATGATTTTAGAAAAAGCACTTAATACTTGTTTTGAAAGACGGAATTAAGAGACTTGTCCTTTAGATTTTTCTCAGTGTCTCTGGGTCTCCGTGGTGAGGTGAACGGTTACAAAATTTCGAGACGTTTTACCAGATGTTTTTCAGGAGGCAAATATGTCAACAGTAAAAATGAGTGCGGTGATTGAAGAGCTAAGCAGCTTAAAAGAAATAATCAAGGGAATTGAAAGAAAAAAGATTTTACTGATAAATAGCTTGCATCATCCTTCCCTTAATCTTATCTTTCCTGTGGCTGTTTCTGTAGAATACGATGGTTATCAATTTATTGCTTATACGCCGGATTTGGATATCTATGGATGTGGAGAGAGTGAATATGAGGCCATAGAAGATCTCCGCCAGTCGATGGTTGATCTTTATTATGACCTTAAAGATGAGCCTCTGGGAAAAGACTTACAAAGGATATGGGAATATTTAAGATCCATTGTGAGGGAGAAATGAAGGTTAAAGAGATTCTAAGGCTGTTTGAAAAGTTAAAGATGGAGGTGCGAGAAGGGAAAGACACTATCGCCAGCTTTAGATGCGAAGGAAGAGTTGTGACAAGAACAAAGCTTCCTCATAAGAGAGGGGAATTAAAGGGTAATTTGCCTTACTTTGTTCTACGCCCTTCTTTTAGCCGTGAACGTTAGCGGAAATCGCCGTTTTGGGAGAGATAAATTATTATGTTTAAGATAGGATGGATACAGGAACGGGTAAGGAAAGGCAAATACTATTTTTCGCAGCATGGCGACCAAGAAAGGCAAAATGATAATCTCACTATAGCTGAGGTTGAGGAAGCCTTGCTTACAGGCAGAATTATAGAACAGTATGAAGATATAGGGCGAGGAGAAAGTTGTTTGGTTGTAGGCTTTACAGGGGCAGGAAAGCCTATTCATATCGTTTGTGGGAGAAGAGAAGATTGGTTAGCAATTATAACAGTTTATATTCCTCGACCACCGAAATTTAAAACGCCTTATGGGAGGAGTGAAAAATGACAAAAATTTGTAACTTCTGTGGGAACGAAAACTTCAGAGAAAGACATGTGCAGTATATTTACAGGCACGACAACCAATTCCTCGTTGTAGATAATGTGCCATGTGAGGAGTGCGAGTTTTGTGGAGAGCAGTATTTTAAAGCAGAAGTTTTAAAAAAGATTGAAGAAGATTTCAAAGCCGTTTATATTTTCGGTAAAAGAGCTCAGAGAGAATTCACAGTGCCTGTTGAAGAATTTGCAGAAATTTAAAACGAAATTGAAGAATATATCCAGGTTTGCCGATAACTGAAATAGGGAGCAATTAATTGTCCCTACAAAAGACAACGTTTTGGAGGGCAAACCATAGATGATCTATCACGTTTTTGTGGCCAAAATTCTGAGTGTTCGGACTATGGCAACTGGGATCACGTAGCCTTTGATCCGGAACGCCGACGGGTAGTGAGCGTAGTACCCGCTAAACGTAAGGCTGAGAATGTAGACAAGTTAGTCAAAGACTTCAAGAAACGAACCGAATCTGGGCTAATGAACCTTATTACCACAGACGAATATCCCGCTTATAAGGGTTCGATCCTGGCGGCCTATGGCCCGAAGATAACACCTCCTCGGACGGAGAAATGAAGGTTAAAGAGATGCTAAGATGAATAAGTCAGAAAAGATAGCCTACTTTAATTCTATGGCTAAAGATCGAGATGGGTGGAAACAGAAGAATAGATATTATTATTCAGAATTAGAAAGGCTTCTCCACTTTATTATTCCTCCGAAATCTTCGGTGTTAGAAATAGGCTGTGGCACAGGTGATTTTATTGGGCGACTTCAACCAGAGCGAGGCGTAGGCGTAGATTTCAGCCCGGTAATGGTGAATATAGCTCAAAAAAAGTACCCTGATTACACCTTTCTGGTCGATGATGCGGAGGACCTCCATCTTGATGAAAAATTCGATTATGTGATTATGTCTGATCTGGTGGGGCACCTTTCGGATGTCTGGCAGGCCTTCAGGGAATTACAAAAAGTAACCAAGCCGGAAACCAGGGTAATTATTACTTATTACAATTACCTTTGGGAACCGCTCCTTAATCTGGGAGAGAGACTGGGCCTAAAGATGAAGCAGGCTTACCAAAGCTGGTTATCTTTGGAAGATATAGAAAATTTGCTCGACCTTAATGGTTACGAAGTAGTCCAGAAGGAATTTCGATTACTCTTTCCCAAGCCCGTCCCCTTACTTTCCAGTTTGGCCAACCGTTTAATCGCCAAGCTGCCCTTACTAAAAAAGCTATGCCTGGTAGGGTATATGGTGGCTAAAGAGAAGGCCGGAAGTCGGCCAGGGTCGAGAGGAGATTATTCCTGCTCCGTCATTATCCCCTGTAAGGATGAAGCCGGAAATATTGAAGCCGCCGTCAAGAGAACCCCTGAGATGGGCAAACATACCGAGCTTATCTTTGTCGATGGAAATTCTACGGATGGCACGTTGGAAAAGATAGAAGAAATGATAGAAAAATACCAGGGGAAGAAAGATATTAAGTTGATTCATCAAGGCTCAGGCATAGGCAAAGGAGATGCCGTCAGAAAGGGATTTGCCGCGGCTTCAGAAGATATCCTATTTATTCTTGATGCTGATCTGACGGTGCCTCCGGAAGACCTGCCCAAATTCTATCTGGCTTTAGCCGAAGGTAACGGTGAATTTATCAATGGCACCAGGCTCGTCTACCAGATGGAGAAGCAGGCTATGAGGTACCTTAATCTGATAGCCAATAAAATCTTTAGCCTCATTTTTACCTGGCTGCTGGAACAGCGAATAAAGGATACCCTCTGTGGGACCAAGGTGCTTTTCAGGAAGGATTATGAAAAGATTGCCCAAAACCGGAGTTTCTTTGGAGACTTTGATCCCTTTGGAGATTTTGATCTCATTTTCGGAGCGGCTAAATTGAATCTCAAGATTGTGGAGATCCCCATAAGATATAGAGAGCGGACCTACGGAGAAATAAAGATAGACCGTTTCAGGCACGGCTGGCTACTTTTGAAGATGTGCCTTGTGGCCTTTAGGAAGTTAAAACTTAGTTGATGAAAAGAGTTATTGACTGGCTGAAGCTACCGGAAACGCGGCATATTGAAGATCTGGACGCAATTTCGACCACGATCTTACACGGCCAGATTATCCAAAAGAAAAGATTCTTCAAGAGGCTTTATATTGACTTTTATAAACAATTTCTGGAGTCTTCAAGACAATTGGATGGATGGCTTATTGAATTAGGGAGTGGCGGAGGGTTTCTGAAAGAGCTTATCCCGAGGGTGATAACCTCTGATATCCTGCCTGTTAAGGGATTAGATCTATGCTTTTCAGCGCTTTCCATGCCTTTTTCCGACCAGACCGTTTCTGCATTTTTTATGATCGATGTTTTGCACCATCTTCCGGATTCTGCCTTGTTTTTTAAGGAGGTTGCGAGATGCCTGAAGGTGGGGGGAAGATGTGTGATGATAGAGCCGGCCAATACATGGTGGGGCAGATTTATCTATCAAAATTTTCACCATGAGAGATTCGATCCTGATGGAAGTTGGGGTTTTGAAGGAAATAGACCTTTAAGCGATGCCAATGGCGCCATCCCCTGGATTATTTTCTGTCGAGACAGGCAGAGGTTTGAAAAAGAGTTTCCTAATTTAAAGACCGCCCGGTTATCCTTTTCCACCCCCTTTCGTTATCTTTTGAGTGGTGGGCTTTCAATGAAAGGCCTTGTCCCCTCCTTTTTTTATGAGGTAGTCAAGGGGATCGAATTTCTCCTTTCACCACTGGCCGGCTATTTGGGAATGTTTATGACCATTGAACTGGAGAGGGTGTAACAAAGGACTTGACTGAAAAGGAGAAAAGAATGGCTATTCCAACAAATTCGGCGATGTTCATCGTTTCGGCCATTTGTCGAATGGCTAATCTCGAAGTGCGAATCGCGAATCGCGGATTGCGAATCGCGAATCTATTTTTGTAAGCGTTCAGGTGTCAGCAGTCAGGCAAAGTTATTGGAGGTAGTGGGAGGCCTTATGCGTTTTTTTAATACAGCCGGACCGGTTAAATGTGCGGACCATTACTGCCTGCCGCCTTTAGAGCGGCTTGATTTGCCAGCGATACTTCGTTTGATTGAGCAAAAGAAATATTTTGTCCTCCATGCACCGCGGCAGACAGGTAAGACCTCGTGCCTACTGGCTTTGATGGACTATTTGAATCGGGAGGGAAAGTACTCCTGCTTGTATTTCAATGTAGAGATAGCCCAGTCTGCCAGAGAAGATGTCAGGGAAGGAATGAGGGCAATTCTGGGCGAGATGGCCTCCCAGGCTCGTAATTTTCTGCAAGACCCATTCTTAGACGAAATCTGGTTTGATGTGCTAAATAAACAAGGCGGAAGCGGGGCATTAAAAGAGGTTCTCACCCGTTGGTCTCAAGATAGCCCCAAGCCGTTGGTGCTTCTGATAGACGAAATAGATTCTCTGGTGGGCGATACCTTGATCTCTGTTCTCCGCCAATTACGTGCCGGTTACCCCCAGCGGCCGGATCTATTTCCCCAAAGTATTATACTGTGCGGGGTGCGCGATGTGCGTGACTACCGCATTCACTCTGATCGTGAGAAGGCGATTATCACGGGTGGCAGTGCCTTTAACATCAAGGCCAAGTCTTTGCGGTTGGGCAACTTTGACCAGGCGGGGATTGAAACCCTCTACGCTCAACATACCCAGGAGACCGGACAGCAGTTTGCCTCCGAGACAATGGATATGATCTGGGACTTGACCCAGGGACAGCCCTGGTTAGTCAATGCCCTCGGTTATGAGACCTGTTTCGAGATGACGAGGGGCCGGGAGCGGTCACAACCAATTACAGCCGAGATGGTGATAGAAGCCAAAGAGAATCTTATCCTCAGGCGGGAAACTCATCTTGACCAGCTTGCCGATAAGCTCCAGGAAGAACGAGTTAGGTGCGTTATCGAACCAATTTTAGCCGGAGGAGAAAAGCCGGATCGGTTGTCCGAAGATGATGTCCAATATGTGGAAGACCTTGGTCTCATCAGCACAAGGGGTCAATTGCGTATTGCCAACCGGATCTACCAGGAGGTCATTCCCAGGGCGCTTACCTATACTACCCAGTTGACCATCAGCCACCAACCGGCCTGGTATATCCAGCCTGAAGACAGCCGTCTTGATATAGACAAGCTCCTCTTCGCCTTTCAGCAGTTCTTCCGTCAGCACTCAGAACATTGGGTGGAACGATTTGATTATAAGGAGGCCGGGCCGCAGCTTCTACTCCAGGCCTTCCTGCAAAGGATTGTCAATAGTGGCGGCCGGATTGAGCGAGAATATGGTCTGGGTCATCTTCGAACTGATTTGCTGCTGATCTGGCCTTATCCTGGTGGTGTGCAGCAAGTAGTGATCGAATTGAAGCTGGTCAACGGTTCTCTAAGCAGCACAATTGAAAAAGGGCTTCAACAGACCTGGGAGTATGCTGATCGCTGTGGCTCAGATGAAGCTCACTTAGTGATCTTTGACCGGAACAAGAATAAGACCTGGGAAGAGAAAATCTTTAGCCGAGAAGAAACATACCGAGGTAAGCAAATAAAGATATGGGGAATGTGAAATCTGGTAAAGGAAAGGTAACCGTTCAGCACATGATGCTGGATGCTCGATGCTCGATCCTCGATGCTCGATCCTCGATGCTCGATCCTCGATGCTGGTAAAGGATCCAGTATCCAGGATCGAGCATCGAGCATCGAGTTTGTGCCTTAGTGGCTGAACGCTTACTAGGCTCAGGTGTCTGGTGATTGGTAGTCAGGTAGCTGTAGTGGTAAGAAGAAGGAGATTTTCAGATGAGATGTTTAGTTACAGGTGTGGCCGGATTTATCGGCTCATATTTGGCGGAAGAGTTGATTCGAAGAGGTAGTCAGGTCATCGGGATCGATTCTTTTACCGATTACTATCCCCGATGGATGAAGGAAAAGAACCTGGAGCATCTTCAGGGGCAGGAGAAATTCACCTTTATTGAATGGGATTTATTAGACTTAGACCTCAAAAAACTTCTGGCGGGAATAGATTACTGTTTTCATCAGGCGGCCCAGGCCGGGGTGCGGGCAAGCTGGGGGAAGTATTTTGACACTTACACTAAATGCAATATCTTAGCTACCCAGCGGCTTCTGGAAGTCGCTAAGGAAAGTCGCTTAAAAAAATTTGTTTTTGCCTCCTCTTCCTCGGTTTATGGAGATAGCCCGGATCTGCCTTTGAGAGAAGATAGCCTGCCCCGGCCGCTCTCACCTTACGGGGTGACCAAGTTGGCTTCAGAAAACCTGGTTAGTCTCTACCATAAAAATTACGGCCTGCCGGCTATTTCCTTGCGATATTTTACTGTCTTCGGTCCCAGGCAGCGTCCGGATATGGCCTTTCATAAATTTATTAAAGCCATCCTTGAAGATGAAGAGATCATCATCTACGGAGATGGGGAGCAGACAAGGGATTTCACCTTTATTTCCGATATTGTTCACGCCAATATCCTGGCGGCTGAAAGTGAATTGAGCGGTGAGATCTTCAATATCGGCGGCGGCGTTAGGATCAGTCTAAAAGGGGCGATAAAAATCCTCGAAGAAAATATAGGCCGCCCGGCAAAATTAAGATGTGTAGAATCTCAACGCGGCGACATGCGGCATACCTGGGCCGATATCACCAAGGCGAAAGATTCGCTGGGCTACAAGCCCGAAGTTGATCTGTCTCAGGGATTAGTTGAGGAGATAAAGTGGCTAAAGAAGCTCCGGTAATCGTCAGATAGACTCTCACCCACAAACACCTGCCGCAGCCGGGATCGAAACTTATCCCTTCAGGAGCGAGGTGTTAAAGGGATACAAAAACTTAGCATGTCTGCCTAAGACCTCTAAGATCAGGCTCTTTTTTCTTGCTTTTTAAATTATGCAGCTAACTTCATCTCTGTTTTTATCCCGGCTATCTCATTTTCAAGCCTCAGAATCTTTATTTCCAACTTCTCATACTCATCTCGTCTAACTATTACCTCATATAGTCGGTCTATCCGTTTGTTTGTCTCATCAATCCGTAGCGTATTCTTAGCTATCTCTTCTTTCAATTCTACTCTCAGCTCATCTATCCGTTTGTTTGTCTCATCAATCCGTAGCGTATTCTTAGCTATCTCTTCTCTCAATTCTACTCTCAGCTCATCAATCCGTTTGTTTGTTTCATCAATTCTTCTACTCTGGTCCACAAGATGAGCATTCATATCATCCTGCCGTTTATTTATAAGTGTTAGAGCAGTCTTAATCTGTTCATCCTCTGACTTAATGATCTGCAGTTCAGGAAGTATAAGTTCTTGTATAACCTTTTTTATTGTCTCTCCTATATCCATTCTTTCCCTCCTCAATATCTCTATCGCTCAGCATCAGCGGCGGCGCGCGGCGGCGTCCGCTGCATGCTGTTGTTAGCCCTTTTCTATTCCAAGTATTTTTGCGACAAACTGAGTTCGTGCATAGAAAGCCCTGCTTGTGCTTCCGTGACCTGCGCCCTTGGTTCTCGGCTGCACCAATACACCCATCGCACCAGTAAGGCAATCAAAGCCACATGTTAAAATGCAGTTCCTCGTTTCTTCGTAGTCTCTTCTTACCTGTTCATATATGGCTCTGTCATTGAGATCGAAAGCGGCAACTCGAACCAACAAGGATCGGTCTTCATTTTGCGACTCATATAGACGAGCACACACAACTGCTTTCTTGAGCTTGGCTAGCAAGTGGCTTTGCTCAAAAGGAGTATTGGCCACATTGTAAGGGTCTATCATAGTGATGGCCATTGTCTCCTTAACAGCGATAGCTCCGTTCGTCAGTCGCTTTAGTGGAACAATCTTAAGTTCCCAAGAGCCAAAGTTAGGCGATTGGGCTGAATTTATTGGGAGGCCCAAATATCGTTCAAGAACATGTCCTGCCCATCCCTTGTTCTTTCTGTCTTCTTTCCAAACAGTGACATCATATTGCCTTGCAAGTGAAACCATGTCCTTGCCTTCCAACGCTTTCAATTTCCTGATTGCATCTTCTCTTTCCACAATAATTCGCCTTTTATCTTGAAAACTCAAAGGTTGATTGTCGGCTACCTATTGCATGCTTCAATCGTGCGATAGACAGATCAATAAATTCGGACTCTATTTCCGTCCCAACGAACTTTCGGTGGGTATTTATTGCGGCGACACCAGTAGTGGAACTGCCTGAAAAAGGATCGAATATCAAATCTCCTTCATTTGTTGACGCAAGGACGATCCTTTCCAATAGAGAGACTGGTTTTTGCGTAGGATGTTTACCAAACTCCTTCTCTTCCCCGTTAGGCGCAGCGAAAGACCATACAGATTTCATCTGCTTGCCTCTATTCATCTTGCGCATATCGTCATAGTTAAACAGATGTTTTGATTTTTCCGTCTTGGCCGCCCAAATGATTGTTTCAGTTGAATGTGTAAAATAGCGGCACGAAAGGTTTGGCGGCGGATTTGGCTTCTCCCAAGTAATGTCATTCAGAATTTTCATCCCCAGCTGTTGCATTGCATAACCGACAGAGTGTATTATATGGTGTGTTCCAGAAACCCAGATTGTTCCGTTTGGTTTTAGGACATTCTGACACCTTGAAAGCCAAGCAAGGTTGAATTCATGATTCATCTCCGGCCCATTCGATTTATCCCACTGCCCCTTGTCGACCTTAACCATCTTCCCCGCATGACAGGTAATGCCGCCATTCGATAGAAAGTATGGCGGGTCGGCAAATATCATATCAAACTTACCTGCCGGATATTTGGCGACGAGTATATCCATAAACTCAATGCAATTGGCGTGATAAAGCCAAACGCCAAATTCATCATTTCGAAAAACGCACTGGTTAGGAGAATATTCGGAACTCTCTATTACCATCAAAGGAAACTTTGGAATATCTTCTGATGTTTTGTATTTCACCGGCTTTACTCCTGTTGAGCTATCAGCTTTTGCAGAAGAACCTTTATGCCTTCCCATGACATGTCCCTTCCTTGACCAGTTGGGTAGTTTACATCTTCCTGTCCCCAAATCCATTTATAGGCTTTCAATAAAACTTCCGGATTCTCTCCTATCGGATTGTTCAAGCGAACGGCTTGCAATACGTCGTCAGGGTCTTCTCCTTTGTAAACTCTTTCAAATGCCTTTAGAATATCAATGGTCGCGACACGATTAGCCCCCGCTTTTTGGGTTAAATCCTCAAGTATCTGCTTATGAGTGATTTGCCATAGGCTTTGTTCTGATGGACTATAAATGAAGACGAAAAAGTCTTCTTTTCTCATCTTGCCCCATGCTTGTTTCCCCCCAGGCTTCACGATGACTATTTTCCTGCCATCGGTAATATCCTCTACTTCATATCCACGATAGGGTATTTCTTCGAGTCTTGTTACAAATTCACTCCTTTCGGCGTTTTTTATCCTCAGACGCTTCAGGTCGATAGAATGCTTATAGATATTTCTTCTTGCCATTGCCTTGTCCTTCTTTTTCTGAGGGCTAACAGTAGATTATCTATGGTGCCCTAATTACAAATTATACCACCTTTTTTTGATTTGTCAATGTTTTTTTGCTGGATGTCGTCGGTAGTATTCCAAGACATTTGATTTTAGTCATTAGGGCATCGTTTCAAAATGCTGAAATAGCAGCTTTACACTTTTAGCAATTTTAGGCAATGTGTGCAGCAAACATAAACAGCCTTTTCCCGCTCTGAAAGCCAGTTTGGGACTTTTTTGTGTTCCGGT
>JBFMHI010000099.1 GCA_040753085.1 bacterium
GCGGCGGGCTTCGCCCGCTTGTTCGGCCTCGCTCGCTACGCTCGCGGCGGCCGAACAAGCGGCTGGAGCCGATGCTCGCGTCGGCGAGCAAGCTCGCCTCCGCTCGCACGGCTCAGCCGCCGCGCCGGTATCTGCATCTTCCCCCAAGACCCAAATATCTATTCTCCTGCCTGCCCAGCCAACCACCCCCTCTTCTCCGCCAGAAATTAGTTCACTCATCCGCCTCAACTACTTCCTCCGGCTCTACCTTGACTCTTTTCTCCTCGGCTTCCCCCCTGGGTAAGCAGGTAGTTTGTTTTCTAACCTACCCCCTCGTTCTTAAATGAAGGAGAAGACAGTGATCTACCAACAGACTCTGGATCAAGGCTGCAGCGAGATCCTTCTTGGTCGGTTGTTCGGTCAACTGTCCCCTCCTTCATAGGATTTCCCGTCCAGGGAAAAACCTCTCTACGCCTCTACAGGGTATAGGTCTCTCCCCTCTCTCGGCTTCTCTAATTCACGTCTAAGACCAAACGATAGTGATTTAAGTAGGCCACCCCGAAAAATTACTCAGAGGCATTATCACCTCTCTCTGGCCTTCGCTTTGGTGGAGATGAGCGCGCGAGTTCGAACCGCTGACCTCCTGCGTGCAAAGCAGGCGCTCTCCCGCCTCAGCTACACCCCCTCTTTCAATTAACCCTTATCAATGGTTAACTCGACCCTTAAAAGTTCCCCTCTCTATTTGGCCTCAACCTCTTAAGATTAAAACACTTTTCCCCTCTTGCCTTCCGTAGAGATTGATTTTTAAAGGTCAATAATATCAACGCCTTGTAGAAAACTTTTAACTGTCGAGTGTTAATCATTACTCGATGTTCACGGTTTTCTTCTAAACCCCTAAAGCGGTTGCCTTGGTTTATTAGTGTTCACCGCTTCACCCCCATAAATCGGGGTGCTATTCTCGTCTTTACCTGAATTTAGCACCCTTATTTATCAGGGTGTTACGGATAGGATAACATCCCGAATCATACCGTCTTAGCGGTTTCTACCCCTGAAAGTCTGATGGCGCAGGTCGAAAAAACTCGAATATCACCTACCAAAAATCAGTGTTTCATCCGTGTAAATCTGTGGCTAAATAGTTATCGAGAAATAAAAAATCCCGGCAACGACCTACTCTCCCACACCGCTTCCAGTGCAGTACCATCGGCGCTGGAGGGCTTAACTACCGTGTTCGGAATGGGAACGGGTGTGGCCCCTCCGCTATGGTCACCGGGAAATTCTAACTATCTTCCAATACAATAAAAATCACCTCTCTGGGTGATTTTTATTTGCAGTCTGCAAAGGATTCTCCCGATGCCTCTGCAGACTGCCCCTCCCAGTTAAAAGCCGGTTGACTCCCCGACTCTTAATGGCTTATTTAAGCTAATCGATCAATATTTCTTCCCACTCCCTCGTAAACAGCATTCACATTATTTACCAGTTCCAGGACTACCTCTTTGGGAATTTCGTTCGCCCTCTTTAGTATCTGCTCTTGAATACCTAACAACTCAGTCTGACTATTACTTACTGTCTGACTCCTCAGTCCCCTAATTTCCATCACTGATCACTCCTCACTCGTCGCCTGTCACTACACCCTTCTAAAAAGAAGAAACTTAAAGTAATATGGCCAAGTCACACGACCAATTAGTACGGATCGGCTAAATATGTTACCACACTTACACCTTCCGCCTATCAACCTGGTCATCTTCCAGGGGTCTTTAGTCAGGTTGGATACAAAACCAGGATTAAAAGAAAGAAATCAACTCCGTTTAGATTCCCCAAGGAACCTAAACTTAAGAAGCCTCTTTCCTTTTTTCCCTCCCATATCCAATCCCGAGGGGATATCTTATCTTGAGGTGGGCTTCCCGCTTAGATGCTTTCAGCGGTTATCCCTTCCGAACATAGCTACCCAGCTATGCCCCTGGCGGGACAACTGGCACACTAGAGGTTCGTCCACTCCGGTCCTCTCGTACTAAGAGCAGCTCCTCTTCAAATATCCAACGCCCACGACAGATAGGGACCGAACTGTCTCACGACGTTCTAAACCCAGCTCGCGTACCGCTTTAATTGGCGAACAGCCAAACCCTTGGGACCTTCTCCAGCCCCAGGATGCGATGAGCCGACATCGAGGTGCCAAACCCTCCCGTCGATGTGGACTCTTGGGGAGGATAAGCCTGTTATCCCCGGAGTACCTTTTATCCGTTGAGCGACGGCACTTCCACACGCTACCGCCGGATCACTAAGCCCTGCTTTCGCACCTGCTTGACTTGTAGGTCTCGCAGTTAAGCTCCCTTATGCCTTTACACTCTACGTGCGATTGCCAACCGCACTGAGGGAACCTTTGGGCACCTCCGTTACATTTTAGGAGGTGACCGCCCCAGTCAAACTACCCACCTGACACTGTTCCTGACCTGGATTCACAGATCAAGGTTAGAACCTAGACATGCTAAGGGTGGTATCCCAAGGATGGCTCCACCGAACCTGACGGCCCGGTCTCAACGCCTCCCACCTATCCTGTACATAACATGCCCACATTCAATGTCAAGCTATAGTAAAGGTTCACGGGGTCTTTCCGTCTTGTCGTGGGTAAGGGGCATCTTCACCCCTATTACAATTTCGCCGAGTCCCCCGTTGAGACAGCGCCCAGATCGTTACGCCATTCGTGCAGGTCGGAACTTACCCGACAAGGAATTTCGCTACCTTAGGACCGTTATAGTTACGGCCGCCGTTTACCGGGGCTTCAGTTCAGAGCTTCACACCAGGTCTCAGATATTAGGTTCTTTTCTCCGGGGAGTGATGATGAAAGGACTCTTTTTTGTCTCATCCTCTTTTTTTTGACCCTTCCTCTTGCCGGAAAAAGCCTCTCCCTTCTACTTCATCATCGCTCCCCGCTAAAAAACCTACTACCTGAGACCCGGCACTAACCCCTCCCTTTAACCTTCCGGCACCGAGCAGGCGTCAGACCCTATACATCATCTTACGATTTAGCAGAGTCCTGTGTTTTTAGTAAACAGTCGCCTGGGCCATTTCACTGCAACCCCTTCGAGCTCCACTGGCAAGCAGCTTCACCCTACGCGGGGCACTCCTTCTCCCGAAGTTACGGAGCTATTTTGCCGAGTTCCTTAACGAGGGTTCTCTCGAGCACCTTAGGATTCTCTCCTCGCCTACCTGTGTCGGTTTACGGTACGGGCACCCACAGACCTGGCTAGAGGTTTTTCTTGGCTGCATGGGGTCAGCCACTTCGCCTTTGTCCGAAGACGCCAGCTCCTCCTCACCTCTCGGAGTTAACAGCAGCCCGGATTTGCCTGGGCTGCCCTCCTACAGACTTGAACGTACACCTCCAATCGTACGCTTGGCCTACCCTCCAGCGTCACCCCTTTGCTCATAACGGTCTGCAGATGGTACAGGAATTTTAACCTGTCTGTCCATCGCCTACGCCTTTCGGCCTCGGCTTAGGATCCGACTTACCCTGAGCGGATTAACCTTCCTCAAGGAAACCTTAGGCTTTCGGTGAAGGGGGTTCTCACCCCTTTTGTCGCTACTCATACCGGCATTCTCACTTCCATCATGTCCAGCAGTCCTTTCGATCTGCCTTCCCTCATCAATGGAACGCTCCCCTACCACCTCAGTCTTGAGATTTGAGATAGAGACAGAAAAATAAGGTAAAAACCTTTCTTCCTCTCTCCCCTCTCTATCTCTATCTGAGATCCATAGCTTCGGTGACGAACTTAAGCCCCGTTAAATTATCGGCGCAAAACCACTCGGCCAGTGAGCTATTACGCACTCTTTAAATGATGGCTGCTTCTAAGCCAACATCCTGGGTGTTTTTGCGATTCTACATCCTTTTCCACTTAGCTCGCACTTAGGGACCTTAGCTAATGGTCTGGGCTGTTTCCCTTTTGACCACGAAGCTTATCCCCCGCAGTCTCACTCCCAAGGTAAAAGTAACAGCATTCGGAGTTTGGTTGGGTTTGGTAGCCGGTGAAGGCCCCTAGTCCATCCAGTGCTCTACCACCCTTACTTATCCTTGAGGCTAGCCCTAAAACTATTTCGGGGAGAACCAGCTATCGCCGAGTTTGATTAGCCTTTCACCCCTATCCACAGCTCATCCCGGGAGTTTTCAACCTCCATAGGTTCGGACCTCCACGTGCTCTTACACACGCTTTACCCTGGCCATGGATAGATCACTCGGTTTCGGGTCTACTGAGTACTACTCCTCAGATCACAGATTACAGAATCAGATCACAAACTGATAAGGAAAACCTTCCCCCTCTCTTCTCTGTCATCTGTATCCTGAAATCTGATGTCGCCCTATTAAGACTCGCTTTCGCTACGGCTCCGTGGCTTAACCACTTAACCTGGCAGCACTCAAGTAACTCGCCGGTTCATTCTACAAAAGGCATGCAGTTACACCTTCGAGGCGCTATAGCTTTTCGCCCTCACGGGCAAAAGGCTCGCTATCCCTCGCATAGTGCTTCTACAGCTTGTAGGTATATGGTTTCAGGTACTATTTCACTCCCCTCCAGGGGTTCTTTTCACCTTTCCCTCACGGTACTTGTCCACTATCGGTCGAAGGTTCGTATTTAGCCTTGGGAGGTGGTCCTCCCAGATTCCAACAGGATTTCACGTGTCCCGCCGTACTTAGGAACCTAAACGCAGGGAGTTCACTCTTTTTCGCTTACAGGACTATCACCTTCTCTGGTTAGCCTTTCCAGCACTCTTCAGCTAAAGAGCAAATTTTTGACTCCCCGGACGATACAACATACCTCTGTCCTCTTTAGGTCCTCCAACCCCGCCTATGCAACGCGGTATGGGCTTTAACACATAGACGGTTTAGGCTCTTTCCTTTTCGCTCGCCACTACTCAGGAAATCGAGGTTTCTTTCTTTTCCACAGGGTACTAAGATGTTTCAATTCTCCTGGTTGCCTCTCAAGCCCTATTTTATTCAAGCTTGAGTATCATGCTTTTTAAACATGACGGGTTTCCCCATTCGGACATCCCCGTATCAACGCTTGTTTGCAGCTACACGAGGCTTATCGCAGCTTACCACGTCCTTCTTCGTCGACCTTCGCCAAGGCATCCACCATACACCCTTTCTTACTTGACCATACTACTATAACTTACTTCTTTTTTAAGGTGCATTCGAAAAATTCCACTTTCTTATTCAGTTTTCAAAGATCAAATCCTATTCTTTTTTCCAAAGGATAGGTACATAGATCTTAATCTTAAGATCCACCTATCTATCCTCTGTCCCCCCCTGCCTGCAAAACAATCCTCTTCTCCTCCGCAATGAATTCGTTCAATCATCCCTCCGCACTAAAAATTGGTGATGTCCTCCTATAGCTAACTGGATTCCTGCTTTGGTAGGAATGACAAGGCAGGTATATGGGTCATTGTCGCCTTAGCCACAATCCAGAAGACCTGCAGCAATAGAAAGACAATTCAGGATAATGTGAAGCTATCTTAGGACACTACCTAAAAATTACTTCCTATACTTCCTAAGGCCTTATTTTAAAACTATCATCTTTTTGGTAAAGACTTTATCACCCGCTCTTAATTGATATAGATAAAATCCCGAAGCTACCTTTTCTCCTCCCTCATTATACCCATCCCAATAAACAACCTTATCTTTGGTCTTGTATGAACCTGCCTCTTTATAGTCTAAGTCTAAAGTTCTAATTAGTTGACCACTAAGGTTATAAATTTTAATCTGGACCTTAGCCCCAACGGCAAGCTCATAAGGTATCCCTGTCTCTATATTAAAGGGATTGGGGTAGTTTTGAAAAACTTTAGTCTCTTCTATTACTTTCGAAGGCAACGTCTTCAAAGTTGAAATAACAGTTACCTCAATTTCCTTTCTCCATCCATTTCCCTTATCATCCTTAACAACAAGTTCTATCTTTCCACTAGAACCAGGTTCATTGCTTACTTCAAAACTAAAGATAGCTATTTTAGTTTCTTGAGTCTCAATATCTCCTAACAGACTTAAAGAGGAAGCAAAAACAAGCCACTCTGGCTTATTTACTACTTCTACTCTTACATTTCTTAAGGAAGAGGTTAGACTTTTATTGTTAATCGCTAACTCTAAATCTATACTTGAGCCTGGTTCAAGTTCCCAACAGAAACCAGAAGAAACTATTCCTAAAAGAAAAGAAATTATCAGGAAAAGACGGCTTCTCATTTTTTGTTAATTTCCCTTCACAGAGATTTCCAAAATAGGCCCAGAGAGCCCTAAAATGGCCTTTTGATTCCTGAACACTTTCCAAAATGTTGGATTGGCTGGGTCGGTGTGCCACAGAATACGCTCACCACCAAGTGTCCCGGAATCAAAGGAGTCATTTGAAGCACTTTGGAAATCTCTGCTTCACAAATTTTCTTTCAAATACTGGGCATTAAATTTTAAGAGGGCATAAGCTTCAGAACTTAAATGCTTCTCTTTTTGAGCCTCTACTTCGTTTATAAAAGCTCCCAAGATATTTTTAGCAGTTTTAATCTTTCCCTTCTGGATGTTTTTCCTCACTGCCTCAAGCTTTTGATTTAAGCTGTTAAGAATGCCTTTATTATTAATCCAGCCTAAAGAGTAGGCTTGTTCTTTCAGGGAAATGAGATTATCCAAAAAGGATAATGGCTCGAATACCTCTGGGGGTACTATTGGGCCTACTGTGTTTCCCCTAACACAGTTTTCAATGGGATCAGGAAGAGGTGGCCCTGCTGCTTCAGCACATTCGCTTTCAAAATTAGAGAACACAAAAAGTTCTGTATATCCTTCGGCATAACATTTTACTATTCCTGGTAATCCTTGACTTTGAAATGAAAAACCACCTTGTTTCTCTCCGGGCTTAATTACCTTATCATAATAAGGATCTCCTCCCCAATCCAAAATAGGAATATAACTAAACGCACCAGCAAACCAACCTTCTGGAGAAGAAACATTCACTATCGCATCTTCAAAATCTTCATATTTTACAGAAAATGTCCATACACTTTGAAGGCTGTTTTCAGTAGAGGTTACTTCATAACTGTATATATAGGCTTCTGTAACAGGACTAAATTCAACCTTAGCATCAATATAAACTTCAACTTTATTAGCCGGTTCAAGCACCCAAAATTTTCTTTCACCTTCATAACTTTCATAATAAATTTTGTAACTTTTATTATCAGAATCGTACTCAACATTTTGGGCAGATGTATCAAAGGTAAATATCGGCTTCAGCGGTCCACTTCTTCCTTCTGCTACACTAATTAACCCACAACATAACACTATCATTACACCTATTTTCTTATAGACCATTTTTTTATTTCCTTTTCCTTTTAAATCAGAAAGTTAAGTGCCAATGATCTCCCTCTTCGTAGATACTCCCTCGCTGTCTTTGGATAATCCTTCTCAACATATTTTGTCTCCCTATTGACACAATACCCACATCAACATTTCTACCCGCGCGATGTTCCCTCTGAGGTGTATGCCAAAGTGAACCATATGGAGGTCCTATATCAAACAGTCCCCCATACATCAGACTCATATCATTATACCTTAACTGAGAACCAGAATAAAGAAATGCATATTCCCTCGCAACTATTTCTAACGCATTATTAGTAGTAGACGTTCCATAATGATTATCAGGATGAGCAGGAGTACTTCCCGTTAAGATATAACCTGTTCCTGATCCTAATGCTCTTAATCCTGGCATTCTAACAGTTAAGGTTGCTCTTCCCTCTTCATTTGGACACTCCTGGGATCTCCCTATAATGACCTCTTCCCCTCCAAAAGCAGAGGCAGTATATCGTGACCGAAACTCCCCATTAGCATCAGTTATTCCTTCATCTCGGTCAAACCTACCAGCTGGTCTATCAGAATTATGTTGATGCCCACCGCTATATTGAATTGCTTCAGCTTCAAGAATAATATTAACACCTGGCACTGGATTATCCTCTGCATCAGTAACCGCAACTATTACTAGAGTCATATTTGGGGTTCCAGATCCGGTTGGTCTTACTTCATCTGGATCCAAAGTTACCGTTATTACGCACCCATTGCTTACAGTCACAGCCCTATGATTTGACATATCCCACAGGGTCCACGGATTACACTCCGCATCATAGTTGTAAGTATAAATCCATATATCATATCTTCCATTTGGAACCTGAGTAGTATCCCACCTTGAACTTTGAGTAATAGGTACTGCTGTAGCAATTACGCCCCACTCATTGGTATCTAAATTATGCCATTTCAAAGTATAAGTACCATACGTTTCAGGGGATGGACATTCTCCAATAATACAACCCCATGTATAAGTATATCCCGCCACAATTTCAACTTCACCTGAAATAGTTTCATTCTCGAGTGGTGATTCTATCCAAACCGCGTGTGAATGAATCATACACCCAAACTTACAGCCTTGAAGAAAAACAAGAAAAAGTAAAAAAGACAGCAACAGCCACCTTTTTTCAATTAGGTTTTCTGGAACCTTCATATTTTGCCTTCCATTCCTTAATCTTTTGAGAAGGAATCTCTCCAGATGCCTTAGCCCAACTGATTATCTCTTTGGGATGATAAGGTCGATTATGTTTTTCATTTTTTTCAAGAAGCACTTCGACTACCTTTTCCCGGGTAGGATGTTCCTTTAAAAACCGGTGAAGTATTTTTGCCTTTTCAGGAAGTTTAGGATAGTTATCAATCTTCGGATCTCCTTTCAAACGAACAGAAGGATTACGATCATTTATATCCTGCCAAGCCTCATAGCCATCGCTATCTTCATCAGCTACATCAGTTTCAGAATGAGCATATGGGTTTCCTGGAGCCAGATCATCAAGACCGACATATCCATCTTCATCGAAGTCATAAGAAGCCATTCTTTCAATAGCGTCTAAACTTAAGAAGCCTTCCCCCCTCTCTATAACTGGCTCTTCTCCTGGCCTCACCTGTCTTCCTTTCACTGTCTCAACTCTCAGAAATTCAAATATGTCTTCTATGTCTTCCCCAATATCAATGCTTTCCTTTATCCTTTCAGTTGTTGCTCCAAGATTATCAGAAAAGATAAGTATTGCAGCTACTCCAACCGTAAAAAACAAAAGCACAATATAACTTTTCTTTAATTTTAGAAAAAACATTTTCCCCCTCCATCGTAACTGCTCAATATCCTGTGGAAATCGAGAAAAAAGGTCTTTGTAAGTCATTGTAAAATAAGACTTTTCAATTTCCAACACAGCAATTTTCCCCAACTTATTGAGCAATTACTTTTTAGTTACCTATAATAATAATCCCCTTCGCATTAACCTCAACCGGACGATGGTTATTGTTAATGTTTACCATCACCTCGGCCGGCTCACCACAATCACCAATCACACCTGCCTTTGAGCCTGGCAAACCCCTCAGCTTATTGTTGGCCTGCATTTTTAGAGGAACGACCTGGTCGCCCTGTTTAGCTCCCAGGAGCAACACCTTCCCATTCGTTTCTATTACACCCAGAACAGAACCCTTTGATTGATCAATTACGTTTCCCTTCCTGGTTACCCCTAAAGGGGATATCCTGATTATCTGAAGCAATCCTGACTTTTCTCCCTCTGCCTCAGGATCAGGCACAAGTTCCTCTTCTTCCAGCCTTACCGGAACCAACTTCCCATCCTTCAGTATTCCTAACCGAAGCCACTCTTTCTCTTTTCCCTTAGTCTTGATAATTCCTAACTGTCCATCTCGGAGCTGACCTGGCGGCTCAAGCTGAGGATTAAATCCCTCGGCCTCACCTGGCTTCAAAATTCGAGGGCCAGGCTTGACCTCGAGCTGTGACTGTCCCTTGATATTCAGGACGCCTACCACCCCTAACCCAACAAGAATAACGATAATAACTCCCATAATACTTCTCTTCATTTAAACATTCCCCCTTCTCGTTAGATCAAATCCTACTCCTTCTTCCACCAAAGAATAGTTCAGCCGACCGCTTCGCGGTCGGCTGAACGGCGCGGCGGGGGTTGGC
>JBFMHI010000100.1 GCA_040753085.1 bacterium
TTCATCAAGGCAGGCTCTTGTTTACCCCATCCTTTTACCCAATTTGTGGGTAAGGATAAGCATCAAGGGAGAGGGAATTTTGCTTTGTCTCCCAACTAACTGCTTAACTTAGTTTTGAGTAGTTACCTATTAGCCAATAGTCAAGAGCCAATAGTCAAGAGCCAATAGCCATTAGGGCTTATTTATACCTGCTACCTAATTGCCTATTGGCTATTGGCTATTGCCTATTGGGGCTGGTTACTTATATGAGCAAAAGGTCCAATATTTGCCCCTGGCTTCACTTTTGCATCACTAATAAAAGAGGTGTAGATGGTCGCCCCCGCCCCTACCTCGGCATTTAGCAAAAAAACCTGAGGGCCGATAACACAGTCTTTCTCAATTTTAGTCTTACCTAAGATAGTGGTAAAGGGATAGATCACGGTATCAGGCTCGATAGTCACGGTGGCATCAATAAAAACCGAATCCGGATCTATTATAGTTACCCCCCCAACCATAAGCCTGTTTATTGTCCTGGATTTCAAAATCCCTTCTGCCTTGGCCAGGTCTACCCTGGTATTTATGTCAATAGCTTCCGTCGGGTCAGAAACAACCACCGTTTCAACCTGGTGTCCCCGGTCTTTTAATATGGCTATACAGTCATTCAAGTCTTCCTCTTCATCTTCAGAATGAGGTTTAACCTCTCCCAAGGCCCAGAAAAGAAATGTAGCCTGGAAACAATAGATCAGCGGAGACTCATTAGTATCTTCTATTGGGGCAACAAGCAAACTCGCTACATTTTTCCTTTCCCGATGAAAGGAGATAAATCCCTCTATCGTCTGAGCGGTAAGCAAAGGAAGGTCGCCGCTTAAGACCAGGCAATCGCCTTCAAAATCGGCTAAGCTTATTTCCGCCTGTCTAACGGCATGGGCTGTTCCTTCCTGGGTTGGTTGAATGACCACCTCAATATCAGGGGACAAAATCTCCCTTACGGCCTTTTCTTTATAGCCGAGCACCACTATCTTCCTCTTTACTTCCAAAGAGGTAAGCGAATCAAGAACATGATTAAGTATCGGTTTACCGGCCAGCTTGTGTCGAACCTTGGGCACACTGGATTTCATTCGTTTGCCCCGTCCGGCCGCCAGGACAAGCCAGGCTAAATCTTGCATTAGAGGTATTCCCCAAGATATTGAGAAGATACGTCCTAATAGAGATCCATAATAAATTTTCCACCATGCGCTGGATTAGGGATCACCTTTTGAGACTTTGGGTCAGGTTGTAAATCCAGGCCTTCAAGGGCAAGGTATCCAATTAAAACAGGGGCATCTTCTGGTATCTCCATTACATCAGTACTACAAGTGCGCCCCATAATAGTCAGCATAGCTCCCGTATATACTTGTCTTTCCACTGGACCACTGGCTGTCTGTGCCTTCCGAATTTCTAAAGGCGCCAACCCCAGCCTGGTTATCTGCTCATGCCTGAGGCAAAGCAATGTAGCTCCCGTATCGACCAGAGCCTCGTCAACTTCAAGGAAACGGGCCTGTTCAGAGGGCATCTCCCCGCGCTTAGAAAGAAGATAATCCACCATATTTTCTACCTTTATTTTTGCGGTTACTCTACCCATCTCTCTATTCTCCGTAAGTGTTCAGCCACAAAGACACTAAGACACAAAGATTAAAAGATTATTTCTTAATAGTTTAACCAAGCAGTAGCTCAGTAGTTAAAGACTTTTCTGAAAGTTCCAGAACTTCTGCTCTATTGCTCTAATTTGTGTCTTCGTGCCTTGGTGGCTGAACGGTTACTATTCTCCCTGCTTTTCTTAAAAAGAAAGCCACTGGCTGGGGCGGGAGGATTCGAACCTCCGAATGCAGGATCCAAAATCCTGTGTCTTACCGCTTGACGACGCCCCATCCTTTGAGGGGTAACGAGATGATCGGTCATTGGTTATCAGTGAGGAGCCACCAGTGATCAGTTGTGGCCGATTACCGATCACTGATCACCGAATTACTGACCTTCCCCGAAATATTGAGAAGATACAGATTAGTGACTTGGGGCTGAATCACCAACCCGTAATCCCATCGACCAAAATTCACCCCCTCCCTGGTCATTAGTTTCTAAGGATACCGAATATTAGCCTAAATGTCAAGAAAATTTTTCGACCTGAATTATAAGCAGTGATAGGACTATAGAGTGCAGCGACTTTGCCATCTTTGGATTCTGGGGGATGAATAGTAGGGGCAACCCCCTGTGGTGGCCCTGTTGTTGCCCAGAGAATAGTAGTGGTTTTCTCATTCGCAGTAGAGATCTAACCGCACAGGTCGAAGTTTTTTCCTGCGCCCTGTCAATTTGAGCAAAAGAGCGGAGCACCGTAGTCTTTTATCCGCGGATATGTGAAGTTGCTACCTCTTCGTAATGCTCGAGAATTTTACTTATAACCTCTGGTTTCTCAAGATCCTTAATCTCTACGAACCTAATTCCACCCAATGTTAAGGGAATCTTAGAAATTAACTCGGGATAAGTGACAATAGGGATTATTGGCTTGTCAAGGGCCCAAGCTGCACCTAATTCATGTAGCACCCACTTTGAATCAACAGAATTTGACGATAATAACACCATAAAGATGTCACATTGAGAGAGTCTATCTTTAAGTTTAGATTCCCAATCTTCTCCCGCACTAAACATTTCCGTAGTAAATATACGTAAATTGGGGCGTTGAGATAGAAGACTGTACAGTTTATGTGCATACGTCCTATCCGCGGTAGTATAGCTTAAAAAGATGCGAAGAACTTGTTTACCCCTTTCTTTTTGAATCGTATTCATTTTCCTGCCTCCTTTACACGATTAATAAGTTGTTCAAGATACTCTTCAAAGCTGTTAAGATCTATAGCCTTATATGAAGTTATTATATCCGGCATCTCCTCTGGAGTAACTTTATCTATAATAGCGATAATACGTTTTCCAAGCACCCAAGCCGCACCTATTTCTATCAAAACCCAATGACGGTCTATGGAATATCGACTGAGAAGAACCAGAAATTCATCGCACTCTTGTATATTCCTTCGAATCGACTCTGGAATTGATTCTCCACCTTCTATATCCTTTTCATCAAGAAATGTTTTGACACCATACTTTCGACCTTTTTCTTCAATGAGTATAGCCATCTGTTTTGCAATCCATCGGTCCTTTTCCGAATGACTAATAAATACTAGATAGCTTTTTCTTATTTGAGCTTTCTGGGTCATGGTAATTTGCTGATCTCCTAACATATTCTGTTTTCCTTTCCCCCGTCTTCTGTTTTCCCCAGACCCGCTCTTAGCAGTTAATCTTATCATCAGGCAAATAAGGGGTTTTTATGAAGATACATTTTATCGGCTCAGAGGTATCGTTTAAGATGTTGTGTTTTTCGTGGGGTTCAATATAAAAGGCATCACCAATTCTGGTTTGATATTCGATATCGTTGACTATCATCTTGGGAGCGCCGTCAAAGAAATAAAAGGTCTCCTCCGTTTCCGTATGAATATGGTAACCCATCTCCTCACCAGGTCTTAGCACCATTAACCCCCAATCGATCTTTGGGCCTCGGAAGAGATATTTGGGTCCAGAATCCACCTTCCTGAACTCGTGTTGGTCCTCATTGGTACGTTTCATCTATTTATCTCTCCTTTCTTTAAGTTTCGGGTTTCGAGTTTGTAAAGGGTAGTGCCGTATTACATGGCCTTCTCCAGAAGTCCGGTCAGATCCTCAGGACTGGCCGGTCTGGGGTTGTATTTAGCAGAGCTTGACACACCTTTAACAATTTTTGAGATATCAGAAGGCGCTACACCAAGATCACGCAGATGGCCACTTATACTCAGGTCTGAAAGCAGATTTTTTACCTCTCTGGCGGCGGCCTCTGGCCCTTGATCCGGCATGCCGGTTAAAGCTGCGGCTATCATCGAAAGTTTCTGTGGAACCGCTTCCAGATTAAACTCCATTACATAAGGCAAAAGAACAGCGCAGACCAGACCGTGGGGGGCTTGGGCCACGGGTCCTAAAGAAGCCGCCAGGCCATGAGCGGCGCCCAGCCCGGCATTAGCCAGAACTATTCCCCCCAAAAGCGCCGCCAGAGACATATCCTCTCTGGCCTCTATATCTCCTCCATCATTATAGGCCTTCCTTAATGATCTTCCAACCAAACCGATCCCTGATAAGGCCAGAGAATCAGTAACAGGATTAGCCTTTAGGGAACAATACCCTTCGACTAAATGAGACAGGGCATCCATCCCGGCAGAAGCTGTTACCTCAGGGGAAGCCGTCATAGTTAACTCCGGATCAACTACGGCCAGGACAGCCATTAGAGCCGGGCTCCTGATACTCTTCTTTACCTTTTGATCCGGATTAGTAATAACGGCATTGTAGGTGGCCTCAGCTCCGGTGCCGGCCGTAGTAGGGATAGCCATAAAAGGAAGGGTTAGCTCAGGTCGGATTTCTCTTCCCTCCTGGTATTCAACCGTCTTCCCGCCATTTTTAGCCAGACCGGCCACGGTCTTGGCCACATCAAGGCTGCTGCCTCCGCCTAAACCTATGATTAGATCACAGCCCGCCTGGCAAGCCAGGGCCATCCCTTCATCGACCGTAGATAAGTCCGGTTCTGGAAATACCTTATTATAAAGAACCACTTCGAGTCCAGCCGTCTCAAGATATTCTTTAAATTGATCCAACACCCCTACGGCAGCCAACGCCCTTTTTCCTGTAACCAGAAGAACCTTGCGGCCCAGTTTCTTAGCCTCACACCCTATAGACCGGATACTTCCTTTTCCGAAGATAATTCTTCGGGGAAGATTCAACTCAAATGACATATTGTATTTTCCTTCCGGCATAGATGAATTCTTCTTGTAACCGTTCAGCCACAGATGCACACAGATGAAACACGGAAAATCCGTGAGCCGTGTCCGTGATTCGGGTCTGTCCTTAGGCTGTAGGGACAACCCTTGTGGTTGTCCGTCTACGGAACGGACATGGACAAGCACGGACAGGGACAAGCCCTGTCCCTACACTTCCGCCTTCTGTCCTGTGTTATTTATCCGTGCTAATCCGTGCAGCTATACCTGAACGGTTACTTCTTCTTTATCTGTGATTAGTTTACCCACTAATCAGGAATTTGTCAACCTCCTTTTTTTATGTTCCTTCCAAGATAAAAGTATCCCGAAAAAATATATTGACAAGAGTGGATGATAGGCGTATATTGTAAGACTATGAGGAAACGGTTGCCCCAGGCAGAAAGGCAAGATAAATGTCACCATTTTGCAGGTAACTATTCAGGTAGATAGGCTGAAGGTAGATAGACTGAAGGTAGGTAGACTGAAGGTAGATAAACTGAAGGTGTAAGACCTTTCGAGATGTTTATAGCCTTCAGCCTATCCACCGGAGTAATCCGGTCGGGTTAAATGGTCCAGGTATGAACAGGGGAAGAAATAACCCCATGGACAAAACAAATGATAATCACTAATACCGCCATCAAACATCGCGTTACGGTTTATGCCTCAATGGTGATCATCCTCATTATCGGTATATATTTTTATCTTACCCTGCCGCGGGAGGCAGCCCCGGATATTACTATCCCCTTTATTATTGTCAGCACCGATTATGAAGGTGTGGCCCCCTCAGATATCGAAACCTTAATTTCCATCCCTATTGAAAAGAAGCTGACCGGACTGGCTGATGTAGAAGAGATTCGCTCCATCTCGGCTGAGGGTCATTCGACTATCACCATTGAGTTTGCGCCCAGTGTGGATATTGACGATGCCCTGCGCAAGGTAAAGGACAAGGTGGAGGCGGCTGAAGGCGACCTGCCGGCAGGTGCGGATGACCCATCGGTTATGGAGATAAATTTCTCGGAATTTCCGATTATGCTGGTCAATATCTCTGGAGAGCGCCACTTAATGGAGTTAAAGGCCATTGCCGAAGAATTGGAAGACCATATCGAAGCTATCCGGGGGGTACTGGATGTTCAGATAATCGGCGGTCTGGAGCGGGAAATCCGGGTCGAGTTCGATATGAATCGAGTCGCGGCCTATCGTATTCCTTTTAATGAAATCGTGGCCTCTGTCCGACAGGGAAATATCAATCTGCCGGGCGGAAGTGTGGAAATCGACGAAGCCAAATACACCCTCCGCATTCCAGCCGAGTACAAAAACCCAACAGAGATATATAATCTGATAGTCTATGTCCGGGATGGGCAGCCTGTTTATCTGCGGGATGTAGCCACGGTGGTGGACGGCTTTAAAGAACGGGACAGCCTCTCCCGGTTCAAAGGGAAGGAGAGTATCACCCTTTCTATCCAGAAGCGATCAGGGGAAAATATTATCTTCATTGCCAAAGCCGTAAAAGCAATCCTGGCCGAAGCGGAAAAGCGTCTGCCCAAAGATGTGAAGATCACCATCACCCAGGATCTTTCCCAAATGATTGAGGAGATTGTTAAAGAACTGGAGAATAACATCCTGACCGGCCTTATCCTGATTTTGGTGGTCATCTTTATCTTTATTGGCGGTCTAAGCGCTTTATTTATTGCCTCAGCTATTCCCTTTTCGATGCTGATGGCCTTTGCTGTCTTTTCGGCCATGGGTATTACCCTGAACATGGTGGTGCTTTTCAGCTTGATTTTAGCCTTAGGGATGTTGGTGGATAACGGCATCGTCATTGTTGAAAACACCTATCGTCATCTGCAAGAAGGCAGGGAAAGGGAAGAAGCGGCTCGAATAGGGGCCAGTGAAGTCGCCTGGCCGTTGACTACCTCGACCCTGACGACGGTCTGCGCCTTTCTGCCCTTATTATTCTGGCCTGGGATTATGGGGGAATTTATGGGCTTTCTCCCCAAGACCGTCATTATAACCTTGATCGCTTCCTTAGCCGTAGCCCTAATCATGAATCCTACCTTCTGCGCCTCTTTTCTTTCGGCCAAAAAGAAGGGCGAGAAGAAACACTTAATATTAAATATTTATGAAAAATCCCTGCTCTTTATCCTGAAACACCGGCTTTTGACGGTCGCTATCTTCTTGATAATGCTCGTGGCCAGTATCGCCTCTTTTATCCGTTGGGGCAGTGGGGTGGAATTTTTCCCTGAAGTTGACCCGGAGCGGGCCTACATAAACATTGAAGCCCCGGAAGGGACAACGCTTTCGACCTCCCTTAAATTGGCCTTACCCTTTGAAGAAGAACTAAGCCAGTGTCCTGACATCAAATACTTTATTACCAATATTGGCTCAGGGGGGGGCGGCCGCCATAGCTTTTCCGGCGATGGGCCTGGCATGAGCAACAACAGCCAGGTAGCCGTCGAGTTTGTGGATTTTGAGGACCGAGGCATTCCTTCACCACTCCTGATTGATAAGATCCGCCAAAAGACAGAGGATGTGATCGGGGCAGAGGTTTTTATCAAGGAAGAAGAGTTCGGGCCGCCTTCTGGGTTACCGGTTAATATTGAAATTTCAGGCGAAGACTTTGAAACCTTAGGACGGCTGGCCAAAGAAGTCAGGGAGAAAATAAAGGATATCCCCGGGATAGTTAACTTAGAAGACGATTATGTTCAGGGCAAGCCTGAGCTCCGACTGAAGATAGACAAGGAAAAGGCATTGCTTCTTGGACTTTCGCCTTCTTTGGTAGCCAATACGGTTAAGAGCGCTATCGCTGGGATTCACGTGGGAGAATATCGTGATGGTGAAGATGAATACGATATCATTGCCCGACTGCCGGAAGCCAAGAGAAAAAGTATTGAAGGCATCGAAGGCCTGACCATTTCCGACTATTCTGGCCGGCCTATTCCGCTGAGCACCGTAGCTAAGGTCGAATTTGGCGGCGGGTTGGGGGTGGTGAGAAGGATAGACCAAAAGAGAGCCGTGACGGTTTCATCAGATGTCTACGGCCGCCTGCCGAATGATGTCTTGGGTGATGTGCGCCGTCTGTTGGCTGACCTGGATCTTCCCAATGGATATAAAATATCCTTTACCGGTCAGAATAAAGAGCAAGAGGAAGCAAAGGATTTTTTAAGCAAGGCCTTCTGGTGGGCCATCTTTTTGATCGCTTTAGTCCTTATCACCGAGTTTAATTCCATTAGCCGGCCCTTCATCATTATGACTTCGGTCATACTCTCGCTAATGGGCGTATTCTTAGGCTTGCTCATTACCCGCACCCCCTTCGGCATAATTATGACCGGCGTGGGTGTCATTAGCTTAGCCGGGGTGGTGGTCAACAATGCTATTGTGCTCATCGATTATATCGAGCAGCTAAGAAAAACCGGGATGGTTACTTCGACCGCTGTAGTCAAAGCCGGACTGGTGCGTTTTCGGCCGGTAATGCTGACGGCTATTACGACTATCCTGGGCCTGTTGCCAATGGCGGTCGGGGTGAGTTTTGATTTTCACCAGATGAGATTGGTGATCGGCGGCGAAAGCAGCCAATTCTGGAGCCCTATGGCCGTAGCCGTTATCTTCGGCCTCTCCGTAGCCACCCTTCTTACCCTGGGCGTGGTTCCTGTCCTCTACTCCTTATTTGACAGCCTGAAAAAAAGCCTCGGCAAAAAGTCTTGACCTTGAGCCGAATTTATGTTATAAAATGGTGACTATTCAGCCTATCCATAGTTAATATCTACAGGGGGAATTATTCAGCCACGGATTAACACGGATTAGCACGGATAAAATAATTGTAATAAAAATGTCTGACCGAATAACCATTGGGTCATTTATCATTTCGCTGGTTTTTCACGGGATATTGTTCGCTATCTGTTTAAGTATTAGTCCGCCTGAGCCGGAACAGGAGATGGTGATTGAAATAGCCTTTATTGAGATAGAATCACTACCTCCTGTAGAGGAGAAGGTGATCAAAGAGGAAGAACCTCCATCGACAGAACCGGAGCCGGAACCAAAATCTGAACCTGAGCCAATATTGAAACCGGAACCTTCCATCCAGAAAGAGATGCCTCTACCGCCGGCACCGGAACCGATAGGGAAAAAACCCTCCCCTTTGCGTGAGGTTTTAGATGTCCCCTTTGAGGGTGATGACTTAGAGGCGAGGGCCAGGGAGGGAAAAGAAGAAGCTGTTACCCAAGACATGGCCACTAATTCTCCTGTTTATACCAGCCAGCCTCAATCTCCGAAAACAGAGGGAGCAGAAGGTAATAAGAAGACAAGAGATAGCTTCTTCCACTTAGTAAAGAAAAAGATTGAGGCGGTAAAATCCTATCCTGGGTGGGCCAAAAGGCAGGGGTTTGAGGGGGTGGTAAAGGTTGAGTTTACCATTAGGCAAGAAGGAGAGATCGATAATATAAGGATAGTAAAATCATCTGGTTACAGGATACTTGATAAAGCAGCCTTAGCCACCATCAAGCGGGCCTGCCCCTTCCCAAAGCCTCCCAGCGACCTGGGAGAGAAGTTAAAAATAACCGTCCCTATTGTCTACAGATTATTAGAGGAGTAAGAGCCTATCCCCAAACCGACCCGAGCCGCTTGGCTTTTTAGCCGGCGATCATCTCAAGGAATGCAGTGATTTGGGTCTACCGCTGGTGGCGGTTGGCTTTATGTATCCCGGCGGCTATTTGCGCCAGCGGATCCGTGTTGACGGCTGGCAGGAAGATGTGGGTGAATCAGACATGAAAATAAAAGGTAACTACTCAAAACTAAGTTAAGCAGTTAGTTGGGAGACAAAGCAAAATTCCCTCTCCCTTGAGGGGAGAGGGATAGGGTGAGGGTGAAATGGGCGGGCAATATTATTACTCTTGTTATTTCACCCTCCCCTAACCCCTCCCATCAAGCTTATCCTTACCCGCATCTTTTAAAAACCACGAAGAACACGAAGGGCAAAAACAGCTCGCTCCTACGGAGCTGCAAATATATTGCTTTTGTGAAATACTACAAACAGATTACTCCTACGGAGCTTTATTCAGGTTAGCTCCAGAGGAGCGACATGTTTGTAGAATATATCTCTCATAACAAAT
>JBFMHI010000101.1 GCA_040753085.1 bacterium
ACCCAGTACTACGGTGGATGGCGGCCTGTACCTAAGGCACTCCCTGGAAACGGGGAGCAAACAGATTGCAGGACACCTAAGGCTATTGGAGAGGGTAACTCGCCAGTTCTCTACTCTACCCTATATCTACTCTGACTTTTGAAGATGTTTATAGGCTAAGGGGGTGACACATCGTCCCCGGGAGGTGCGGTTTAGAAATCCAATCTGAACCAGATATGGTTCATAGACATCCTCGATGGTTTCGTCGCTTTCACTCAGGGCTACTTCCAGGGTCTTTATCCCTACCGGCCCGCCGTTGAATTTATCAATAATTACCTCCAGAAGCCGCCGGTCCATACCATCGAGTCCCAGTCTATCTATCCCCATTTTTTGTAAGGAATTATCTGCTATTGAAGCCGTGATTACTCCCTTTCCCATTACCTGGGCATAATCCCGGATCCTTCTTAGAAGACGGTTGGCAATACGAGGGGTGCCCCGGGAACGAGAAGCGATTTCATCCGCCCCGCCTTCTTCCAGAGGACAATCAAGAATTCCGGCCGATCTTTTGACGATTTGTTTCATCTCTTCTTGATTATAAAATCCCAGCCGATCCACGATTCCAAAGCGATCCCGGAGGGGTGAAGTAAGCATGCCGGCTCTGGTGGTAGCTCCCACCAGGGTAAAAGGAGGCAGCTCTATCTTGATGGTTCTGGCCGTGGGACCTTTGCCAATAATAATGTCCAACCGAAAGTCTTCCATCGCCTGATAGAGGACCTCTTCTACCGTCCGATTCAGACGATGTATTTCGTCAAGAAAGAGGACATCTCCCTTGCCCAGATTAGTCAATATAGCCGCCAGATCACCGGCCCGCTCCAGAATAGGCGCAGATATAGCCTTGATCCCCACCCCCATCTCTCTCCCTATTATATAAGCCAGACTGGTCTTTCCGAGGCCGGGTGGACCATAAAAGAGGGTATGATCTAACCCCTCTCCCCTTCCTTTGGCCGCCTTAATAAAGATAGACAGGTTTTCCTTCAGGCTCTCCTGGCCAATAAACTCAGCCAACCGATGGGGCCTGAGCCTGGGTTCAATACTTTTATCCTCCGGGGTGGGTGTAGGCGTGATAATTCGGTCTTCCATCTGTTCCTGGCAGCTACTTAGCCTCTAATCTTGGTGTCTTCGGATCTTAGGGGCTAAGTGTTTTTTGGGGTTACGGCCTTACGGCGCTGTGATTTCCCTAATTTTATCGTATTCATCTGCTTATGTCAAGGGATTTATTCCCCATTTTCCTCTTGACATATCCTATCATAAGATATTATACTCAGATAGAGGAACAACCTGCTAAGGTGGATTACGCCAAACGTAACTACTCGGGCAGATAGGCTGAAGACTGAAGGCTGAAGGCTAAAGGCTAAAGACTGAAGGCTGAAGTTCAATCATCTACTCACCGCATTTGTCCCTAAAAGCCTTTACCTTCAGTCTTCAGCCTTCAGCCTAAAATGACCGAAACGATGAACCTCGCCCATAATTCTCTCTATCCCATTGAAGATCCGGCCCTGTTAGATATTTGGCTCAGGGTGGAAGCCGGGCAGCGCCTGCAAGAGAAAGACGGCTTAATTCTTTTTCAGACCCGGGATATTTCTGGCCTGGGTTGGATGGCCGGCCGGATTAGATCCTCCTTTCATGGGAATACGGCTTATTTTGTCCAAAACCGCCAAATCAATCCCTCCAATATATGCACCTTGAGATGCCGGTTTTGCCGGTTTTCAAAGGATGCCGGTGACCCTGGGGCCTATGACCTTGAGATTGAGGAAATCCTTCAGCAACTATCCCCCGATTTGACTGAAGTTCATGTGGTGGGCAGCCTCAATCCAAATCGAGGCTGGGAATACTACCTGAAATTAATCGGCTCCATCCATCAACGGCTTCCCAAAGCGGGGATCAAGGCCTGGACCGCCGTGGAGATCGACTACTTCTCCCGTAAATTTGGGATATCGGTGGAAGAGCTCTTGAAACAGTTTCAAGAAGCGGGTTTGACTATGCTGGCCGGAGGCGGGGCCGAAGTTTTCGCCAAAAGGGTCAGAAATATCCTCTGTCCTCAAAAGATCGAGGCCGACCGGTGGCTGGAAATTCACCGAATTGCCCACCGAATGGGAATTAGATCCAACGCCACCCTCCTCTATGGTCATGTGGAGACGCTGGAAGAACGGGTGGAACACCTGCTTCGGTTAAGGGCCCTTCAGGACGAAACAGGTGGATTTACGGCTTTCATCCCCCTGGCTTTCCAACCCGCTGATTTAGGGATTATCTCCCGTCGGGTCTCGCCTATTGAGGACCTGAAGACCATCGCTGTTTCCCGGCTTCTCCTGGATAATGTGCCCCACATAAAGGCCTATTGGGTTATGCTGGGAGAAGAGACGGCGGCTATGGCCTTGCATTTTGGGGCAGATGATCTGGATGGGACCGTTGGGGAAGAGAAGATCGCCCATGCGGCCTTAGCTCCAGGCCCTTCTGGACATTCAAGGGAAGAATTGGTGAATACTATTTTAGCCGCTGAAATGCTTCCTGTGGAACGTGACGGTCTCTATAACATTCTGAACATCTCATCCCCTCAGAGAACCTTCAGAGTCTCAGAAACTTGCCATCCGCCTTCCGTAATAGTAGGTAAGATCAATTACCTCAATGCGGTACCGTTCTATCTTTATTTGGCCGACCCTGGCTTTTATTCCCTTCCCCTCTCACCCCGTCAAATGGGTGAGTTGGCCAGAGAAGGAATAGTGGAGGCAGGACCGTTCTCGTTGGTGGATTATTTTTCCCTGGAAAGTGAATTTCAGTTGATGGATTTTTGCATTGGGGCGAAAGACCAGGCCCGCAGTGTTATCCTTTTCTCTGAAAGACCCATAAAGGAACTGGAGGGAGCCAAGATCGGAATTACTACCGAGACAACCACTTCCGTGCAGCTTCTGGAACTTTTGTTGAAAAAACGCTACGGCCTTCAATTTCAATGGGAACGTCTCTCGGAAGGCGGAATTAATGATTGGCCACATCAAAAGGGGCAACCATTGAAACTTGACGACCGGCCAGCGGGTGCCCCCAAGTCGAAACCCGAAACTCGACAACCCGCCAGCGGCTGCCCCGAACTCGAGACTTATTATGAGGCCGTGCTTCTCATTGGAGATAAGGCGCTACGGAAGGCGAAATACGGAAGGCGGAAGACGAAAGGCGGATTTATTTACCATTATGACCTGGGAAGGTTATGGCGTGAATGGACAGGGCTTCCCTTTGTTTTTGCGATATGGGCGGCCAGAGAATCTTTGCCTGAAACTATCAGGTCAGAGCTTCAGTTCCGGTTAGAGCAGTCCCTGAAGGTGGTAGAAGGCCATTTAGGACAGGCTATTTTAGGTTACAGGCACCGTCTTGGTCTGGAAGAAAATGAGGTGGTAGAATACCTGAAGGGGTTTTCTTACCGGTTAGGCGATAAAGAAAGAGAGGCCATAAGGACCTTTCGCTCTTTATACCAGGAGTACAGCTCGGCGTAAGTTTCTTCCTGGTTTCCACAGGGTTCGAGGGTTCAAGGGTTAAAGGAATTTCTGCCGAGCAGTAGGAGCTATCATGATAACTACAGGGAGTCTGGAAGAAAAAGTCCTGTCAGGGAAACGTCTGACCCCGGAAGAGGGTCTCCATTTACTAAGCAAAACTGAACTTACGGTTCTCGGCTTTCTGGCCAACCAGGTTCGCTTTCGATTTAATCCCCGGCCAGAGGTCACTTACGTGATGGACACTAATCCCAACTACACCAATATCTGTCAGATTCGCTGCTCTTTCTGTGCCTTTTACCGCCTTCCGGAGGCCCCTGATGCCTACACCCTGACCGTAGAAGAAGTGGTGAAAAAGGCCAGACAGGCGGCTGAAGCCGGAGCAACTACCATGCTGCTTCAGGGTGGGGTAAATCCGGATTTACCGTTGGAGTATTACGTAGAATTAGTCCGCCGCCTTCGAAAGGCTGTCCCGGAAGTCCTGCCTCATTTTTTTTCACCGCCTGAGATTTTGGGCATCGCCGAGAGATCAGGACTTTCCATCCGTGAAGTGCTTCAAAGATTAAAAGAAGCCGGTCAGGTCACTTTGCCGGGTGGTGGGGCTGAAATTCTCTCAGACAGCGTTCGGACCCAGCTAAGCCCGGCCAAAGGACCATCCTCCAAGTGGCTGGAGGTAATGCGAGAGGCTCACCATCTGGGGCTGAAGACCACCGCTACCATGATGTACGGACACCTGGAGAAAGACAGGGATATTATCGAGCATCTGGAACAAATCCGCTCTCTACAGGACGAAACCGGTGGCTTTACCGCTTTTATCCCCTGGAGTTTTAAACCGGCCAATACCGCTTTGGCCAGGGAAGGATTCCATCCTCACAATGGGCCCGTGCGTTACCTGCGCCTTATTGCCTTTTCCCGCATTTTTCTGGACAATTTCCCCCACCTTCAAGCCTCGTGGTTTTCGGAAGGGAAGCCTACCGGCCAGGTGGCCCTTCACTTTGGAGCCGACGATTTCGGGGGGACCTTGTTAGAGGAGAACGTTCACAAGTCAGCGGGGTTCGTTAATATCTCTCATCAGGCCGAGGTGGAAGAGCTTATCCGCCAATCAGGTTTTACGCCTGTTCAACGCACTACCCTCTATACCCCGGTATCTTCTCGGCGATGATCATCGTTTCGGCCACTCACGGGACTAAGAAGGAGGAGTTCAATGATGTTGAGCTTCCTTCCACTTAATGGAATTCCACTTCTCAGAGTCATCTATGAGTGCACCAGCCTTTTGAGCCGTCATTTGCTTCCTCTTCTTCAAAGGTTCTCCAAATTCTCTCGCAATATCTTGACCATAACCACTGACTCTGGGCAGTGGCCTTATACCTATTAATCCTTGTAGGTACGTCACTCGTTAACGACGCTTACAGACATTCAATTAATTTCACCATATCATCCGTCCCTAGCCCTTAACGGAGGAGGATTCTCCGAGGAGTTCTCTTGTTGCCATTTGAACCCAATTCGGTAGATTGTTCACAGGGCTTCGCACCCCATCATCAGCGCAACGGTAGCACGCCTGTGTAGGGACCGGCAGGAACATACCGGCTATTCCTGGTACCTAAAATCTAAGTACTTGAACACACCCAACTTTGCGACATCGTGTCGCAACCTAACACCCAAGCTCACCTGCGGCTATTGAGTCTAGCGAAATAGCGGTCAGGTGGAGTGTTTTGTTAGGTGTTTTATTCTGGTTATTGAAACCTGTCATCACTTGACCAGAGCGTGTGGAATATTCGGACTCTCAGGATTTGGAGTTATGGTCTGTCTTGCGGGATTCAATACAAGATCCATATCCTCCATAGGCACAGCTCCCATCAGTACTGAATCACCAAGGACAAGAGCACCCGTAAAACATGTCCGCTTCTCGAAATTAATTTGGACCGGACCAACGTACGACACAATTATGTTTTTCCCATCAGCAGTTGTAACTTCCCGTTTCTCGATCTCCATGAGTTTGAGTTGAAATGCGATGTGTTCTGGGATGCACAAAGTTATTGCTCCCGTATCTACCAACGCATCAACCTCGATAGGTCTCAACTCAGAATTCCGAGGGTTCGATAGTGTTATCTTTGCATGGATATACCCCATTGGTTCCTCCTCTTTGTAGGGGAACGCTCTCGGATAAAAAATTGAGCGTTGATTTTATTAGCCATTCCAGCTAACTATTTTTCTTCATTCCCCCCACTATTTTTTGCAAGAAATTCTTACTTCCTTCTTTTACCTATCTCCCAATTCCCCTCTTTTTATCCTCCAAAATTTATAACCGTTCAGCCACCAAGGCACGAAGACACATATGTTAAAGAAAAAAATACCTCAGATGGCCAACTATCTACGATTTTTTAACCTAAGTTTTGCATGAAATCGAATCTATCGTCTTTCTTTTTTTATAAGCCACAGATTTACACGGATGGACACAGATAAGAACTAACTCCCTACAAAAATTTGTTCTTGTGATTTTTGTGAGGATCAATGAACATTCTTCTTTAACATAACTTCTTTAATTTCAAAAAAATAAAATATATTTTATATTTATCCGTGTTCAATCTGTGTTAATCTGTGGCTTTATATCCTGAATTTCCTGCAAAAGTTTGGTACAATAATAGAGGGAGACTATGTCTTTTTTTATCTCCTATTTTATTTCGCTATATATGTTAAGTGTGTATATCCAAATGGTGTTGGAACAAGATTCCTTTCTTTTATATAATCCTCTGCCATTTTCTTTAACAAAGAGCAATCCCCGTATATTGCCTTTCCTTCCATAATAGCCTTAAGAATAAAGTGCCTGTGGATTATATCTATAATCTCATCCTCCTTAAATCCTAGGGCATCTATAAAACCAGGCTTCTCCTCAAATAGAAGGGATAGCCTCTTGTGCAGGTCAGAAGGAAGCTCATCTGAAATAACAAGGATATCATAGTCACTCCTTCTTCCCCCTTTTCCCCTTGCCCTTGAACCAAAGAGAATTATCGATTTAAGCCTTATTTTCTCCTTAAGCCTATCTATGTAATTGGCAAAAGCTTCTTTGTCTCTCCTATTATCTGAGAGGCTATTACAAGACATCTTTGTCCATCCTTTTTTGTATAAAATTGGGAGGGGATGCCATAGGGCAGCCCATTTGGATACCTCGTAGGCACATAGACCTTGTCAAGCTCCCTTGCCTCATCAAGTAAGTTTTTTAGCTCTGGAATGCCCTTAATGCCCCTATTGATGTCGCCTTCTATGAGAATATATAGGCTATGAACCCACTCTACCCCTTCATCACGAAAGTAGTAGACAGCCTTTAGGGCCTTTTCTGCTGCCTGTTGAGCAATGAAACAAACCCAGTTATACCCTTCTTTTTCCAAAAAGGAAGAGGCTGCCTTCAAATCCTCCTCTGCCTGGCTAAACCATCTAGCTGCCTCAATCTCCCTTTTTTCCACTATCTTATCACCCCAATCTTTCCTATTTTTGTAAGTGTTCAGCCACAAAGACACTAAGACACAAAAATAGAGCAGTAGAGCAGCAGAGCAGTAGTTAAAGACTTTTCTGAAAGTTCCAGAACGGCTACTCTATGGCTCTACTGCTCTCTAAGATACATACTTTTTTTCCCTTCGTGTCTTCGTGCCTTGGTGGCTGAACGGTTACCTATTTTTAAAAGTAGTAGGGGCGAAAAAATTTCGACCTGTATGGTTAGGTCTATACTACTGTATTTTCTCCTTCGCCCCTGCGGGGCTTAATTAATTTTCAATCTAATGTTCCGTAGGTTCAAACCTACGGCTAACATACTACAGCCCTTCGGGCTTTAATAATGATTCCTGAACTCCAGAGCCTGTCAGGAGCAGGTTCTGTCAGAACTTGCCCTGATGAAAATCAGGGAACAGGTTTTATTAATATATCCTATTATACGCCGAAGGCGTAAAGGAATTTAGCCACAGATTTCAATCTACGGAATAATGGTATCCCCTAAGGTCAAGCCCTGACAGGGCGCAGGAAAGATTTCAACCCATTGTTTATAATCTCTAACCATACAGGTCGAAAAATTTCGTCCCTACCACTGTTGTTATTTCACAACAAGCCTCATAAATAGGCCGATCTTCCAAAAACGGCCAGTTCCGACGTATTTACTCAAAATCAAGTTGAGAACTTGTCAATTGCGAGCCCGAACGGAGTGAGTGAGGGAGCAATCCGTCCTGTTTCGCCTTCGGCTCGCAGTCCTCGCATTACGACACCGCCTCTTCAAGGGTAACTACTCAACTTAGTTTTGAGTAGTTACGCGGGGCATCAGCGGCACAGGGTCTTATCCGTGTCTGCTGGATGCTCATGTTCGGCATGCCTTACTCTAAGGGCCATGGCTCTTCGGCTTATTTCGCCGATTGGCAAGTCCTCGTCCAGTCCTTGGCGCCATTTGGTGTAGTCGAAAGGTTCTCGCTGAATCAACGCTATGAAACGTTCGGCTTCAATGTCGCCAAGGTACTTAGTCAGCACCTGGAGCCCTTTCAGACGTATTTCGGTATCGGTAATCATAAGTCACACTCCTTGAGAAAGAGTATCGGATCTACGATCTTGACGGCAGTCACTCGGTCACTACATCTCAGGATTCTATCGTCGGTTGTGAGGAAGTACTCGCATCCGGCGGCAATGGCACAGGCAATATGCAGACAATCGATTTTGGGAATTCCTTCCTTGTGCAAGGTGTTCGCTGTTTCGAGCAGCTGCGCGCTCTCCTGAATATCCAGTATAGCATGGTCCTTCCAGCCGCTAATGCGAATCTTGCGCTCTTGATATGGGTTCTTGGCATTCTCAAATAATCCAGGATGTAAGACCAGACCAATTGAAATTTATGAGACCGGATCTCCTCTTGTAGCTTGAGCTTTGCCTCTGCTTCAAGTCTGATTCTGATTTGTGATTGATCATCGAACGGTCGATTGAAAGAACAGAGATCCAAGTATATGCGCATGCCACAATCACTCCCATGTTATCTGTTTTGCTTGCCGAACGTATGCCTCACCGGTGGACGACGGCCGCAGGCCGGCGGCCATTCGGTGCAGGCAATGGTTAGCGTGATTTTATTCTAAATGCCAGACTTCTCCAAATAGCCAATAAAAGTGGGCTATTTTTTGGACATTTTGTTAGGTTTTTCCCCGATTTCACATAGATCGCAGATAACTGCTTACATCAGCATCTACGTAAACCGTCTTCTACTATCTTTTACGTCCACAGCCCTGGTGGAATGACCCGATAACACGGCTTATCTAAAACTCAGTAAACCCGGTGGGATAATGAGAGAGGTCCAGTTTTTCCTGCTCTGGTATCAATCGTATTCCCCATTGTTGCATTGCCAGGGATCCAAAGAGGACTTCGATAATTCTCTCTTCTTCATCATCCCCAATGTGATCAATAACCATGGCTTCCGTATGAAAAGGCTTCCCTTCGATCTCGCCGACTAATACAGCGACCTGCGAAGATACCTTTGTCTCGCCTCCCAATTTGGTATATGTTGGACGAGGAAGGCTTGTCGTAGTAAGTTGTGCTGCAACCTCAGAAGTAATGTAGGTATTTCGGGCTCCTGAATCAAAAAGCGTCCATACATTCCGTCCCTCCACGTTTATCATTTGTCGAATCACCCATTGCTCACCTCCGTTTTGCAATATTGGCTGTGTGTTTCATTTAAGAGCCATCGCGGTAGAGCCGTCAGTTGCCTGACGCCCCCCGCTCCCCGATGCCCAGATTTTTCTGAGGGTAACTCCTGTAACCGGACTTAGCCTCCTCCTTCAACGCTGCAACACTCGGTAGGGGTGGTTGGTTAGACCTTGCTGTGTCTCTGTGGTGAACGATTACCCTATTTTTAAAAGTAGTAGGGGCGAAATTTTTCGACCTGTATGGTTAGGTCTATACTACTGTATTTTCTCCTTCGACCCTGCGGGGCTTAATTAATTTTCAATCTAATGTTCCGTAGGTTCAAACCTACGGCTAACATACTACAGCCCTTCGGGCTTTAATAATGATTCCTGAACTCCAGAGCCTGTCAGGAGCAGGTTCTGTCAGAACTTGCCCTGATGAAAATCAGGGGACAGGTTTTATTAATATATCCTATTTATACGCCGAAGGCGTAAAGGAATTTAGCCGTAGATTTCAATCTACAGAATAATGGTATCCCATAAGGTCAAGCCCTGACAGGGCGTAGGAAAGATTTCAACCCATTGTTTATAATTTCGTAACTACTCAAAACTAAGTTAAGCAGTTAGTTGGGAGACAAAGCAAAATTCCCTCTCCCTTGATGGGAGAGGGATAGGGTGAGGGTGAAATTGGCGGGCAATATTATTACTCTTGCTAAAAACCTT
>JBFMHI010000102.1 GCA_040753085.1 bacterium
CATGTCCGTTCCGTAGACGGACAACCACAAGGGTTGTCCCTACAGCCTAAGGACAGACCCGAATCACGGACACGGCTCACGGATTTTCCGTGTTTCATCTGTGTGCATCTGTGGCTGAACGGTTACCATTAGTCAGTAATCCCTACTGTCTACTGACAACCGACGACGGTCAAATCTCCCCTGATCCCCATATCTGCTCCTTTGATGATAATCACCCCTTTAAGGCCGGGGATATGGGTGCTTAGATCGAGTCCTCTTGGAATATCAGCCGCCGTCTTAACTGAATTGCCTATGAAGGTGGCCGCCGCATCAGCTAAAGGCGTAGAAGAGGCCACCGCTACCACCGCATCGGCTCTGCCAAAACTTATCGAAGGGCCTACCGTTCCCGAGGAAGTGCATATCCCTAAAGGAGTTTCTTCCGGTTCTATTCGCAGTCCTACCCGATGAGAAATAATCGAGCGACCCGCATAGATCCCTACTGTCCTGGGCTTAAGGGTCTTGATAAATATGTCTCCCCCATTTTCGACTACCACTTCCGAGGAATAGTTCAAAAGCTCCAGGCCTACTCGTTCAGCTATCGCTCCGGCTACCGCCGCCATAGGACCAACGCCGGCACATTCAGACGCCCTGGCCATATCTTGAACTATCCAGGGAATAGAACTATCAACCCGATAAGGAGTGAAGGTATCTAAAAAGTCCGGATCAGACCGGATGTAGTCCTCCAGTTCCCGGCGATATTTTTGGACAGCCTGAGTAGCCTGGAGCGTAAGGTCTGTCTCAGCCAGGATAAAAAGATTGGTCTCTTTGATGACCACATGGAATCTTCGCAGATCGCTGTTAGTTATCTGATTTCTGTAATACATAGCGCCGTAGAGCCGCAACTAAGCCATTCCATTATTTCGGATTGCGGATTGCGAATTGCGAATTGCGAATTTATCCCAATCCGAAATCTGAAATCCGAAATGAAAAAATCCGCAATCCGCACTATATTCAGTCACGGCTGAGGCTGGAAGCTGGATCCAGCCTCGAGGATCAAGCCTCGAGGAGGCGACCCATTACTTCTTGATAAAGGAGCTGAAAGGGTATATTATGCTTTCTGGCCGTCTGTTTGATGTCCTCATATTCAGGGCTTATCTTTTGTTCATCACCCACAGCGGCTATCTTGACCCGAATGGGACCGTATTTGGTATTTATAGTCTTCACTTGGCGGGAAAGTTTTCGACGCCTCTGTTGACTAAAACGCAACCCCAGCGAGGTGGTTTCGGATAAGATGAGTGAACTAATTTGATCCTGGGAAGAAAGCTCGGCCAGGACAGTTAAGAGGAGGCCCGGACGATTTTTCTTCATCTGGATGGGAGTAAGATAAACATCTAAGGCCCCGGTTTCAAATAGCCTTTCCAAGAGATAGTCATAAATTTGCGGGTTTTGATCGTCGATATTGGTTTCAATCACGACGATTTCATCTGTTTCGTATTTCTCTTCCTTTTGACCGATAAAGATACGAAGAAGATTGGGAGTATCAGGCAGGTCCCTTTCCCCGGCCCCGTAACCAATGGCTTCAATCCTCATCTCAGGTAAAGGGCCAAAACCAGAGGCTATCCCGGTCACAATGGCTGCCCCGGTAGGGGTGGTAAGTTCGGCTTCAATCCCCTGAGAATAAACCGGAAAGCCCTTAACCAATTCACAGGTGGCGGGAGAAGGGATGGGAATATAGCCGTGGGCCGTGCGGAGCCGACCTCTTCCTAAGGCAAGGGGTGAAGAAAATATCTTCTTCACCCCTAATCTTTGTAAACCATAAAGACTCCCCACCACGTCGACAATGGTATCTAAAGAGCCTACTTCATGGAGATGGGCCGTTTCCAAAGTCTGGCCATGGAGCTTGGCTTCTGCCTGGACCAGCCTGGTAATAATCCTGGCCGATAATTCTTTTATCTCCGGTTCTATCTGACCTCTTTCCATTAGGTCAATCATGGCCGGCAGGTTGGGGAGCCTCGTGGCCGTCTCTACTACCACCTTTGTCCCAACCAGATGTTGTCTCTCTACCTTGCTCGTCGAGATATTATATCCTGTCAGGGGGAGCCGGTGCAGGTCTTCCTTGAGGGCATCCAATTCTAACCCGGCATCAAGCAATGCCCCCAGAAGCATATCCCCGCTAATTCCACTAAAACAATCTAAATAAGCGATCTTCAACGTTCACTGTCCCCAAAGTACTTGCTTAATGGTGGCATCACTTGGGTCTACTTCAATAATCAAATCACCGCCGCGACGTCCTACGTAATCCTTTGGGCCATAGTTTATCCTCCAAACCAAATCGCCCTTGAAAGAATGTTGAGTAATGGTGATTAAAGTTTGAACCACGTTTACACCTAACTCGCGAGCGCGTTTGTTGGCTGTCGCCATCACCTGGGCTAGTGAAACGGCGAGGTCATCTTGAAGTACGTCGGCTGTAAGTGTTGCGGCCATAGCACATCTCCTTAATTATTCACCCAATATCTCCCACCTATTTCCGACTTCGCTTACCTCTCCATTTGGCGTAATGATATATATCTTCTCCCGGGAGATGACAAATTCTCCTTCATAAAAATCACCTTTCAAATCAAGGTCATCTCGAACAGCCCGCTTATCCGTTTCGCTCGGCTTTTGAAGATAGTTACTTCCTGAATGGGGATGAGTATGAAATGTGGCGACAATGTCATTCTCGTCGATCTTGCAGTTTGGATGTGGTGAAAGGATAATGCTATTCTGTGTACCTTTGGGCCAGCGAACAACGCTCACCGTCCCCACTGAGTTTTGCAGAATAAAGCCCCCTTCTTCGTGTCCACCAGTAACTCCAGGATAGGAGTCTTCCCACGCCTGTTTGGGCCCCGCACGAACTATAGGGTGATTAAGAACGGTAGTATGCGGCTGGATCATTAACTCTATGACGGCTGACTAAATATCTACGCCACCTGGCCTACTTGAACCGGCGCCCCGATTATTCCTTCATCAATCGGCTCTTCTTTCTCTACTTTTTTCTTTTTCTCTCTTTTTTCTTCCTCAACCACCTCTTCCTCTTCCTCTTCTATTTCTTTGGGGGGCAATTGCTTGCCGGCCAGAATAAGATCTATCTCATCCGCTTCCAGTATCTCCCTTTCTATTAATATAGTAGCCAATTTATCCAGTTTATCCTTATGTTTAATCAGTTTTGATTTGGCCCGGTCATAACTTGTCTCAATTATATTCCTTACCTCTTTATCAATCGCGGCCGCTACCTCTTCACTGTAATTCTTTTCTTTCATAAAATCCCGGCCCAGAAAGACCTCCTGTTCCTTACGTCCAAAGGTAAGAGGCCCCAGGGTATCGCTCATCCCATATTCACAAACCATCTTATGAGCCGCCTCCGTGGCCCTTTCCAGATCGTTTTGAGCGCCGGTGGTCAGTTCCCCGAAGACAAGTTCTTCCGCCACCCGACCGCCCAGCAAAACAGCCATTTTATCCAGGATTTCTGTCTTAGTGGTCAAGTATTTGTCTTCTATAGGCAGCTGAAGGGTATAGCCCAAGGCCTTTCCCCTGGGCATAATGGAAATCTTATGAACCGGATCAGCCCCTGGAATTAATTTAGCCGTCAGGGCGTGCCCCACTTCATGGTAAGCGATCATCTTCTTCTCCCGCTCGCTAATCAGTTTGCTTTTTCGTTCAGGACCGGCGATGACTCGTTCAATGGACTCATCCACTTCTTTCATGGTAATACTTTCTTTATTTCGTCTGGCCGCCAGCAGGGCCGCCTCGTTAACCACATTGGCCAGATCAGACCCAACCAGCCCCGGGGTCCGTCGAGCAATAATTTTTATATCCAATTTTTCGTCGACTTTTTTATCCTTAAAGTGAACCTTGAGGATACCTTCCCGGCCAATCAGATCCGGCGCATCCACCACAATATGGCGGTCAAATCGTCCCGGTCGGAGCAAGGCGGCGTCAAGGACATCAGGCCTGTTGGTGGCGGCAATAAGAATAACGCCTTCCGCCGTATTAAATCCATCCATTTCTACCAGGAGTTGATTCAGGGTTTGTTCTCTTTCGTCATGTCCTCCCCCCAGACCTGCCCCTCGCATACGACCAACTGCATCAATCTCATCTATAAAAATAATACAGGGGGCATGTTTCTTCCCCTGGTCAAAGAGGTCCCTCACTCTGGAAGCCCCTACACCCACAAACATCTCCACAAAGTCAGAGCCGCTAATAGAAAAGAAAGGCACATCGGCCTCACCGGCTACCGCTTTAGCCAGCAGGGTCTTACCCGTTCCTGGAGGACCAACCAATAAAACACCTTTGGGTATCTTAGCTCCCAACTTTTGAAACTTTTTCGGATCCTTCAGAAACTCAATGACCTCCTTCAGTTCTTCTTTGGCTTCTTCCACCCCAGCTACATCAGCAAAGGTAAACTTGGTGTGTTCTTCTGAGAGCATTTTAGCCCGGCTTCTACCAAAAGAAAGAGCCCGATTGCCCGGCCCTCGCACCTGCCGGTAAAGGAAAAACCAAAAAAGACCAAAAAGAAGAAGGATCGGAAAGACTGAATAGAGTAGATTCATCCACCATTGGGGTTCAGCCGGTGGAGTTCCGAAAAAGTCTACGCCATTCTCCTCCAAAAGAGGCACGAGATTAGGATCATCATAAGGTATAAATGTCTTAAAAGGGACTTTCTTGCCCTTCTTAAGTCTAAAACCGAGAATGTCCTGCTCCACAATCTTCACTTCGGTTACCTGACCTAACCTGACCAGAAGCAAAAAACCACTGTAGGGCACTTCCTCTATCTCTGCCTTGGGGACCTGGAGACTCTGGAAGAGGGTGAAGATAATAAGTCCCACCAGAAGCCAGAAGGCCAGAGATTTTATCGTCTTGCTTACATTATCATTCTTTTTCTTTACGGGGTTTCCCACCTTTATTCGCCTCCAATGAAGCCGACAAAACCTTCTTTGTTTTAGCCGTAACCTTAACCCGGTCGCTAATCTGATAAGGAGCCACCCAGATAATCCCCTGACTGTCCAGAACAATAGGGATTTTATCACGCTGTTCTGGCAGAACCTTAAGATCGATAAAGAGATCCTTTATCTTCTTTGTTCCTTTCATCCCCAGAGGACTAAATCGGTCCCCCGGACAGCGACTGCGGACCCTTAAGGGTGGCCGGATTTGCTCTAAATCAAGATAGACCTTGCTTCTATCCTTTGGGATTCTATCCGGAAAATCATCTAATATCTTTGTTTCAACCACCTTGCCTATCTCCGGAAGCGCTACCCTCTCTCCGGGAAGGAAGGAATAATCAAAAGAAATTTTTTGTCCTCGCCGCTTCTCTCTTCTGCCTAATTTCAGGACATCATATTCTTTCTTGACCACCACGCCAGGCAGGTCTAATCTTCCCTGGGCCGGTCCAAACTCAGCCAAATGGATCAGGTCTTCCACATGTTGAAAAAAAAAGCCGCTTCTCCTCCCACTGATTTCAGCTAAGAGCCCGCGGATTATCCTTGACCTGATAGCGAGAGGGAGAGGATTAAATCGAATCAGATTAAGCTCTGCTTCGCCTTCCTTTTTTTCCAGGATAACCCTGCCCCCTTGCTCCTCAGCGACTTCCTCAAGATACTCATTATCTCTCCCCCATAAAGAGCTAATCCTCAGCAGGGTATGTTTAAAATCAGGATTTAGCTCAAGGAGACGGGGAAGCAGATCTAACCGAATTTTATTCCTGAGGTAATCCCTTTTAAAATTAGATGAATCAAGACGATAAGATAACTTTTCCTCCTGTAAGTATTCCTTAATCTCGGCCACGCTAATCTCAATTAAAGGTCTGATAATGATTAAGTCATTGGTTATCTTTCTCTTGGGAGGTATACCGGCCAGGCCTTCCGGGCCTGAGCCTCTGATGAGACGCATCAGGATGGTTTCAACATGGTCATCAAGGTGATGTCCTAGGGCGATTCGGCTTGCCCCTGTTTTTTCGGCTGTTCGCCTTAAAAAGTCATACCGGACTTCTCTGGCTGCCTGTTGAAGAGATAGCCTTTCTTTTTGGGCTACTTGAGCCACATCCACCTCTTCGACCGTCAGTTCCAGCCCCAACTGCCCGGCTAAACTCCGGACAAAAGCCGCATCTGCATCTGCTTCTTCACCTCTCAAGAGGTGATTAAGATGCGCCAGATGAAGGCTTAGGGTATAATCTTTGGCCAGAGAAACCAAGATGTAAGTCAGAGCGACCGAATCAGGCCCTCCCGAGACAGCAATAACAATTTTCTCTTTTGGTTTAAGCAACTCATAACACGCGATGGTATTTAAGACCTTCGGTAGAAGCATCACTCCGTTTACCGCTTATCACCCCTTTAGACGGCCTACCTCATGCCACCCGGTAAATCAGTGCATCCTCAATGAAATGCCCATTGATAGCGTTCTTTGAAAATCGAATGCGACCAATGCCTGGCCCAGTGGGAATAGCGATCCTCAAAAGCCTGACTAGTTCGGCATTCTCATCAAGCAGTCCGATCATAGAAAGCGGAGTGGCGGAAGCCCTATCACCCAATTGTTGCAGGGCGAGGTGGATTTGCTCATACACTTTTAGTGGGCATCGCGTCGATACCTCGGGCAAGGCAAACAGTAGACGCCACTCGTTGGTGTCGGGAACGAACAGCCACAATGCTGCTTTAGTAGCCAGCCCTAAATGAACTAATCTGCTTTATTTTGAGTAAAGAATCTGTCATAAGTCTATTTTGAGAATCCTTCTTTATCAAAATGTCGAGTGCTGTTTGTTTAATCGTTTGTGAAGAGATCGGAATAACTGTCAACAAATTGCTTGATTCTATATATCTGTCATTTTGAACAATTAGGGCTGGTCGAACCTTTTTATATTCGTGCCCAAAACTTAGATCAAAATTAACTAACCATATCTGACCCCTTGCAAATTTACTCATAATGACTCCAGATTGAGACAATAGTTTAGTTCTTCTTCAGGAAGGAAATCATTAGAAACATCATTAATATTTGCTATCTCAATATCTTGTTCAGATGCCTCAAAATCGGTTTCTTTCTCAAAAGTTACAATTACTTTGAAATGGAGATTCTTTTTATATGCAAGTTCTTCAGGACAATACAGATGTCCATCTGCTAATAATTTGCTATCGAAAATCAATTTTCTCGCAACTGACATTCTTTGTATCCTTTCAAATTTTTGATCGGGTAGGTCAGGGGCCTTTCAGCCCCATTCCCCCCTAAGAACTGTACTACATGGAAGTTTCCCCGCATACAGCTCAAGCATTTCAAAGGCAGCCCTTGTGGGACAGCCCGACTGTAATCCTTCCCAAGCAATCACAGCCTTTGCGATACGCATTTGCAGCCTTCTGACTTCTCGTTGAGCTTCTTTCCAGTTAATGGAATTCGTATCTACTCAAAATCAAGTTAAAAAAGTAAGCTCATTACAGATTATAGCGCTATGGGTTAAGTTTCATCTCCTTTTGTCCTGACAGCGTCGGCATAAGAGCTTCCCCTCCCTTGATGGGAGGGGTTAGATATTATTTTAAATCCATTCTCTTTATATGCACAAGCCTGTGTCCAAGTATATCAACTCCCGCCTGAGACTGTTCCAATACAATATAACCTATCAGGGGTTCATATATGCCGTCCTCTGGCCTCATATCTACAAATAACACCTCAGTATATATATGCCTGAATCCTTCTATTTGTAATTTTACCGGTCCACATATCTCTCCTTTTTGAGCAGTTTGATTAGCTAATTCTACCTCTATCTCCTCAATAATTTCTATATCACCCAATTTGCTTTTCCATGCTGTTGGCAGAACCATATAAGCTGCTCCTGTATCAACTAAGGCATCACAAACAATGCGATAATCAGGATTAGTAGCATTTTTTATTTCTACAGGTGTAATTATTCGTCCCATTTTTTCTCCCTCCGTGTATAATTATCATATTTTTGTTATCTAACCATAATTAGCCTCACAAGCCCCGCTTAGGTTTTGTTCCATCGTTACCATATTTCTCTTTGATCTCGACAGCCAGCTAAAACTTAAAACTGTTAAAGGCTGGTAGCGGTGCAGGGATTCGAACCCCGGACACCGCGGATATGAGCCGCGTGCTCTAACCACCTGAGCTACACCGCCACAACTCGAAACCCGACGACCCGCCAGCGGGTGTCCCAAACTCGGAACCTGATTTTTTGGTTGCGGGGACGGGATTTGAACCCGTGACCTTTGGGTTATGAGCCCAACGAGCTACCACTGCTCCACCCCGCGACGTATTATAACAGATGTCAAACGTCGGAAGCCAGATTATACAGACTTACGCCCCTCTGACTTCTGTCCTCGCGAGCAAGACTAACCTGACTATGGCTGATACTGAATCCCCGCTGACGGAGTTGTTCCAGTTCCGGTCGGACGGCCGGTAACAGCCCGACTTGTTTCGCCTTGAGCAAAATCCCAGCCGTGCCGATCTTCTTCAAGCCCATCTGCGTGAGCTTGCGTCGGCCTTTCTTCTCATCCATCAACACCCAGTCCGCGCCCAACTCGCGCGCCAACACAATCGTCTCTGCCTCACCGAGATCCATCTCATCCAGCAAGACTTCTACCGCCAACCGGTCTTTGACGCGCACGGTCTTGATCCAGGTGGCTGTGGTCACTTCGCGTTTCGCCCCGCCCGCCTCACGCCCAGCCACTACCGCTTCATCGTATACCGCCTGGGCAATGTACAGCTCACCAAGAGGTGTTTGAGCAGAACGAACCGCTGGATCGAAGCCAGCCCGATGAGCGGGGTCGTATTGGACACGATGATCATGGGGCGACTTGGACCTCTAACGGTTCTACGGCCGCAAACTCCTCAGCCAATTCATCTGGCGTATAATTCACATAGGCAATACCTCGCGCACGAAGCAGCGCCAGAAACTCAATGCGGCTGATATTCAGCAAGCGTGCGGCTCTACCGGAAGAGACTCGCCCTTCCGTGAACAACGACAGCACCAACCATTCCGCGAGGCGATGTTGAATCTCGTTTTGGTCAAAGCCCAGACGGACTAGCGGCACAGGAACACGCACTTCAAATGTTGCCTCTAGGATTCTGCTACTCATTTCAGAACTCCTTCCAGCATGGTCATTGTGCTGTGCGGGGAAGCGGGCTAACGATAGAGCTCAGCCGCCGAGCGAAGCGAGGTCGGCTGCAGCGAGTTGTTATGTGATCAATATATCCTTTCTGAGTAGTAAGTCGGATTTCTGTGTTGATGGGCTATACATGTAATTAGAATATCATTCCCATCAAGTACATATAAGATCAAATAAGGAAATCGCTTAATGTTAATCCTTCTCGTGTTACTTCCAACTTTTCTCCATGCATTTGGAGATATAGAAATATAATGGACCGTGCTCAAAAATGCATTGTAAAATTGTTCACCCAAGCCAGGCATCTGGTCATTGTAATAATTAACTGCCTCTTCCAATTCTTTGTCAGATGGAGGAATTAAAATAACATTCACTTTTCAATCCTCGAACGAATGTGCTCAAGTGGTATTCCTTTCACGCGGCCTTCTTTGTAGGCTTGATATCTGTTTTCAGATTCTTTCACCCATATTTTTTCTATTTGTTTATCAGTTTTATCCAAGCTGTCCAAAAGGACTTCAGCCAAATGAATCCTATCAATAACATTTAATTCTAACACATTTGTCTTTATTTTCTCTGTCAGCACTTTTTTATCCTCCTTTCATTCACATAACGGCGCGGCGGCTGAGCCGTGCGAGCGGAGGCGAGCTTGCTCGCCGATGCGAGCATCGGCTCCAGCCGCTTGTTCGG
>JBFMHI010000103.1 GCA_040753085.1 bacterium
ATGTCCGTTCCGTAGACGGACAACCACAAGGGTTGTCCCTACAGCCTAAGGACAGACCCTAATCACGGACACGGCTCACGGATTTTCCGTGTTTCATCTGTGTGCATCTGTGGCTGAACGGTTACGATTACAGAAGCCAATAGCCAATAAGGCATTCTTCCCTATTGCCTATTCCCTATTGGCTATTGTCTATTGCCTTTGTGTCTTAGCGCCTTAGTGGCTGAGTAGTTACGATTTCAGAAATCCGAAATCCGCTATCCCAGGGGGTGAAAATCAAATGGACGACCAGAAGCAAAGACATTTTCAGAGTAATAGCCAAGAAAATCCGCCATCCGCCATCCCAGGTACCCACAAAGTGGGTGCGCCCTCCGAAAGATGTCCTCAGTGTGACAGCGAGATAGCGGTCGAAGCTAATTTTTGTCCTAACTGTGGTATCCATCTGACTGGAGGAGGCTTAGACCGGGTTGAAATAGAGCGGATTATGGCGGAGGAAAGGATCAGGCAGAGGGTTCGTCAGGAGATGTCGGCCGGTAAACAGCTTCAGAAGAGTCCGGGGCTGGCTGCCTTTCTTTCCCTGATCTGGATCGGATTAGGTCAGCTTTATCTTGGCCGCTACTTTAAAGGGCTTACCTTAATGATCCTCTGGTTTACTTCAACGGTTTTTGCGGTTACCCTCGAGTTCCTGGCCGCCGTAGGTAAGGCGGAAGGAGAGATGCCTGTCTTTGTTTTAAGCCTGGTGGCCTTAGCCTTGTGGGTATACAGTCCGATTGATGCTTATCTCACCGCCAAACGGATAAATGAGGGAGTAGAATTTGAATCTATTGATTGGTCAACCTGGGCGATACCTGTTATTGCCGTGGAGATAGTCTTTCTTTTGCTTTTAGGATTAGTCTCCAAGGTCGTTTTTAAGACCCTTTAACGATGGTTGAAATGACAACATCTATTCCTAAGTCATTAACCCGCCTTTAATTATTCAGCCACTGATTAACACGGATAAAATAAAAATCGTAAGCGTTCAGCCACTAAGGCACAAACTCGATGCTCGATGCTCGATCCTGGATACTGGATCCTTTACCAGCATCGAGGATCGAGCATCGAGCATCGGGGATCCAGCATCGAGGGATGAACGGTTACTAAAAATCAGTGTTTCATCCGTGTAAATCCGTGGCTGAATAGTTACAATATGCCTATGAACCCGAAAAAAGAGATACCGGCTATAAAGACCGAAAGGGAGGATCTGGAGCAGATCCTGGAGCAGATTGGTCCCGCCATCATTAAACGTGCCCTGCCCAAAGTAGAATTTTCCGAAAACCAGGTTATGGCTTATCTGGTTATCCCTCGTCCCACCATTACAGGGGAAGAAGCCACCTTTGAGGATTGTTTCAAGGTGTTAAACTCCGCCGGCGTGAAAAATATAAATGAAATAGCTATCAAAAAGGCCTTAAATAATAGAACCTTTGAAAAACAAATCCTTATTGCTGAAGGGGTGGCTCCTCAGCCTGGTAAAGACGGTTATTTAGCTTATCGGTGCGGATCTCAAGAGGGAGCCAAGGCCTTCCCGGGACAGCTTTTAGCTACGAGGGTGCCGGCTGAAGAGGGCAAAGGCGGGGAAAAAGTCACGGGAGAGCCTATTCCTCCTCCGCCGGTTTATGAGGCCAAAATTATTACCGGTCCGGGAGCTGCTCTGTCTAAAGATGGGCTTCATCTATGGGCCACCAAAGAAGGAGAAATTATTTGGGAAGGAAACAGGGTCTGTGTAGAAGCGGTTCATCACCTCAAAGGGAGTTCCTTAGCCAAAGGAGGCGATTTTACTGGTCGGGTGGTCGTCGAAGAGGGCATGAAAAATGTTTCCCTTTCTGCTACCTCTGAAATAGAGGTTAAGGGAGACGTAGAGATGGTTACTTTAAAATCATCAGCCGGGATTAAAATTAAGGGGAATATTAGCCGGAGCAAAGCAGAAGCCAAGGGAGATATTCTGGCGGCTTCCGCCAGGGAGGCAGATATTGAAACCTTAGGGAATGTGGTTATTGCCGAGATTAGAGATTGTCAAGTCAAGGCAGGAAAAAAAGTAGTGGCCCTTGGGCCTAAAGGGGTGATAGCCGGGGGAAGTATTACGGCCGGGGAAGAAATAAATGCCAGAACCGTGGGAGAGGACGGTCATACGGCGGCCCAGCTTACGGTTGAAGCCGGGGGAAAGATAGCCGTTGAGGGTTTCCTTCATGAGGGGACAAAGGTAAATGTAGGTGAAATTCGGATGGATGTGGACCGTCTCATGAAAGGTGTCAGCCTAGGTCAGGGCAAAGAAGAAAAAATAGTTATATGGGAGTATGAACCCCCTCGCCTTAGGCGGACGGTGCTCAAACCTTCGAAGGAGGGTTATACACCTACGCCGGCTGAAATTCTCGCCTCTATTGTCTTAAGGACTTCCTCCCTGGAAGATGGCCGAAAACGCGCCGCCAGCCTGCTTAATTTGCCAATAAATGAAATTAGCTGGCAAGAATTACCCGGAACCGGGGAGATAGCCGAGGGCAGGCTCCTTCTCATAAGATTCTTCCCCACCACTATTTCCTACAAACCATGGGAATTTGAAGAAGAAAGGAGAAGAAAGAAGGAAGCTGAAGAAGTTCTTCCGGCGGCAGTCGAGCATGCCGATGGTTTATATCAGTTGACTAATGCCGAAGGTGGTCTATTTCTGACGGTCTTCCCCCCTCGAGGCAAAGGCCGGTCAATACCTGTCGAAGAGGTCTTATCTGAAATAAAAAGGCAGGCATATATCGATATTAATCTTGAGCTGGTCAAACAAGCTGTTTTGGAAAAAGAAGCTATTCCGGTTCGGATCAGCCACAGGCAACTTGATCCAAAGCGTGATGGCCGGATTTTGATTGAATTTGCCCCTGATATGAGCCGGGCATTGGCCACTATCTACCCTCCCCGGCAGGGTGGAATAGCGGTTGGCCCGGATGATGTAGTTGATACCCTGAAGCAAAAGGGCGTAGTAGCTGGAATAAACAAGGATAAGATTAAGGAGATCTTTCTCTCCAAAGAATTTAACACACCGATTGCCGTGGCTGAAGAGATACCTCCTCAACCTCGGGAGGCGGATAAGATTAAATACAGGGTAGCCATAGAGCCTCTCCCGATAAAGTTTATCGAAGATGAATACGGACGGGTAAACTTTAAGGAGCTGAACCTCATTCAGAATGTTGAAGCCGGAGAGGTTTTAGCCGTTCGGGTAAAGGGAGGTGGGGGGAAGCCTGGCCAAAAAATAACCGGTCAACCTATCCCGCCTCCGCCTCCGGAACCAATGGAGTTGCCCTTAGGTAAAAATACCCGCCTTTCAGAGGATGGAGACAGTATCCTTTCCCAAATTGACGGGCAAGTCATTTTTGTCAATGAACGGTTGAATGTGGAGCCTCTTTACGAAGTCAAGGGAGATGTGGATACCGGCATAGGAAATATTCGTTTTGTGGGGGGGGTAATTGTCCGCGGTAGTGTGGGGGATGATTTTCAAATTGAAGCCGGCAGTGATATTCAGATCCAGGGCTCCGTGGAAGGGGCTCGATTGACGGCTGGAGGAAATATAATTATCGGCGCCGGCGTAAGAGGGAGAAGCAAGGCTAAACTCAAGGCCAAAGGAAATGTGGTGGCTAAGTTTATTGAAAACTCGAGGGTGCAGGCAGAAGGGAATGTCATTGTGCATGATGGAATCCTCCATTCGAGGGTTGATGCCGGAGGAATGGTGGCTTTGGTGGGGAAAAGGGGGGCTATTATTGGCGGCCGGGTGAGGGCAAAAAAACGAATATCAGCCCTTAGATTGGGTAATCGCCTCTTCACTTCAACCAAACTTGAAGTAGACGAACACTATCAAATCAAGGAACAGTTACAACGTCTGGAAAAACGTCTTGAAAAGGCTAAACAGGACCTCAAAGAGACAAAATTAGGCGTGGTTATCCTCGAGCGGCTTAAGGAAAAAAAAGGTAAATTCCCTCCTGAAAAGCAGGAGGCCTTAATCCGCATGCGGGCTAAGGCCAATGAATTAACCGCCCTTATCCAGCGATATATTGAACAGCGTATTTTTCTGGAAAATCGACTGGGGACTTATAATCAAAAGGAGTCAGAGAGGATTGATGTCTTAAATCAAATATATCCCGGCGTGGAGTTGACTATTCGAACGGAAACAAAGCACATTAAAGAAGCTATTACTGAACCGATAACTATTACCCTGGCGGGAGGGAAATTAAGATTCGGACCTTACCGCGGGTAATAATCAATTAATAATGGTAACCGTTCATCACATGATGCTGGATGCTCGATCCTCGATGCTCGATCCTCGATGCTGGATGCTCGATGCTGGATGCTCGATGCTCGATCCTCGATGCTCGATCCTCGATGCTGGATGCTCGATGCTGGTAAAGGATCCAGTATCCAGGATCGAGCATCGAGCATCGAGTTTGTGCCTTAGTGGCTGAACGCTTACTAATAATGTAATTATTCAGCCACGGATTAACACGGATTAGCGCGGATAAAATAGTATTATACCAGAATGAGTTGAAATGTATCTGTTTAGCGTATGCCCAACCACAAACAGGGCAATCACCCAATAGGCAATAGCCAAGTGGCCAGGCGTCGTTATTGAAGGTGGAAGGCTTTTAGAGTAGTTACGAAGATAGAGGGGAGATAATACCGTGAAAATCAGTCGAGATGAAGTAGAGCATTTAGCCAATCTGGCCAGACTTGAACTTACCGAGGAAGAGATTGAGAAATTCAGTCATCAATTGACCGATATCCTGGGTTATGTGGAGAAGATCAATGAATTAAATACCGAGGCAGTGGCGCCTACGGCCCACGCTATGCCCCTGAAGAATGTCCTGCGCCAGGATGAGGTCAAACCTTCCCTCCCTACCGAAGCAGTCCTGGCTAATGCGCCCGATGCCGGAGAAGAATACTTTAAGGTGCCCAAGGTAATTAGGGATTAAGGGGCGATGAACTAGTGCTCTGTGACACCTGAAATTATGGGTAAAGTCTCTTTACCCCTCACCCTAACCCTCTCCCCGGCGGGGAGAGGGAACTTCCGCTCTTCTTCTCCCCTGGGGGAGAGGACTGAGGTGAGGGGGAGGTGAGGGGGAGGTGAGGGGGAGGTGAGGGGGATTGCTTCTGGAGGAGACGAACCCATCAAATCAAATGTCACAGACCACCAGGCCGATTAATGTATGATTTAATTATCAAAGACGGTTTAATAGTGGATGGATCAGGCCGCCCCCCTTTTTTAGCTGATCTGGGGACCAAAGGGGAACGGATTTATTCTGTTGGCGGCCTGGAAGGAGCCGCCGCCAAGCGTGTTATCACCGCGGGTGGGTTGGTGGTCTCGCCTGGTTTTATTGATGTTCACGGCCATTCTGATCTTACCCTCCTGGTTGACCGCCGCGCCCCCAGTAAGATTCGCCAGGGAATAACCACAGAAGTCGGAGGCAACTGCGGGTTTTCCGGCGCCCCGGCCCTCAGCCAGGCCCAAAAAAAACTTGAATCCCGAAAAATAACCTATGGCCTTACCTCTTCCTGGTCATATCTGGAAGAATATCTGGAGATACTTCAATCCGGCGGATTGGGGATTAACTTTGTCCCCTTGGTGGGACAGGGGAATCTGCGGGCTTCGATTGTCGGCTACGAAAATCGACCAGCCACTCCCGAAGAAATAGAGGAAATGAAATCCCTCTTGGTCCGATCATTAGAAGAGGGGGCCTTTGGACTCTCTTCCGGACTCCTTTATCCTCCCGGTTGTTTTACGCCTATGGAAGAACTAATTGCCCTAACCCGGGTAGTGGCTGATTTTGAGGGAATATATGCCAGCCACATCCGAGGTGAAGGAGATCGCCTCCTGGAAGCTGTAACGGAAGCCCTGGCCATCACGAGGGAATCCAGGGTTAAACTTCAAATCTCTCACCTGAAAACGGCCGGCAAGAAAAATCACCCCAAGATAGATGAGGTATTTCAGTTAATAGATGAAGCCCTGACTGAAGGATTAGACCTCGGCACTGACCGTTATCCTTATGCGGCTGCGGCTACCGACCTTGATGCGGTGCTTCCTTCCTGGGTCTATGAAGGAGGGATCGAAGAGGAGATCAGGAGACTTAAAGACCCCTCATCCCGCCAGCGGCTGAAGAAGGAAATAGAAGATACAGACTGGGATGAGATAATGATCTCCGGCGTGGCTCATAAGGGAAACGAGTGGATGGAAGGGAAAAGAATCTCTGAAGTGGCTGAGTTCCAAGAAACTACTCCCTTTGAATGCTTGCTCGACTTATTGATAGAAGAAAAGGCCGGGACATCGGCCATTTATTTTAGTATGAGCGAGTCCAACCTGAGACGTATTCTAAAGCAGCCCTACTGTATGATCGGCTCTGATGCCTCAGCCAGACACGAGAGCGGCCTTCTGGTTGAAGGCAAAGTTCATCCCCGCACCTTTGGCGCCTTCCCCCGGGTTTTGGCTAAATATGTCCGGGAAGAAAAGGAACTTCGCCTGGAAGAGGCCATTCACAAGATGACTGGCCAGCCGGCCGTTCGTTTTGGCCTTCCCGATAGAGGTCTCATCGGAGAAGGGATGTTCGCTGATCTGGTCATCTTCGATCCCAGACTAATCAAAGATACGGCTACTTACCAAACACCTTATCAGTACCCGGAAGGCATCGAATACGTTATTTTAAACGGCCGGATAGCGGTCGATCAAGGCATTCCTACCGGCATTCTGTCAGGGAAAGTTGTCAGGAAACATTAGGCTTTCGGATATGGCTCGATGCTCGATGCTGGATGCTCGATCCTCGATGCTGGTAAAAGATCCAGTATCCAGGATCGAGCATCGAGTATCGAGCATCGAGCATCGAGCATCGATAGTCTCGCCCTTAATTCCTCCTCAAAGGAAATCCTGTCTCCAACTACTATCACCGAATAGGACAAGAACCTTTCCAGGAGATTGGCGGATAACCGCTGGTTATTTCTGTGGATATAGATAATCTTCCTTAATCTAAGATGGGCAAGGGAAAATAATTCTTTCACCTCGGAAAGAGTAAACCGGTGGTAGTAAAAGTCCTTAATCCCTCTAAAATCCTTTATTAAAAAGTCTCCTGGCTCAAAATCAAAAGACAGCCACTTAATATTTCTCAGATACCATTTATAATCGAGAAATTTTAGGGCCTCCCCCAAAATTTGTTTGTAAAGATGGATAATTACCAGGCCGTTGCGGTGGAGCAGTTTAAATAAGTCCTTTAATACCTTGATCCTGAGTGTCCTGCCTTTTATCAATCCGAAGGTGCTGTACATTACAATAATGTAATCAAACCTCTCCCTCATCCAGGAGAGGTTGTGCATATCAGCCTTAATCAGCTTGGGCCTCAGGCCTTGGGCTTCTATTTTCTTCTTAGCTATTTTTAACATGTGATCGGAAAGGTCAAGGCCGACCACCTCAAAGCCCTTATTCAAAAAGTGAATAATATGTCTGCCTGTGCCGCAGCCGACATCTAATATCTTGCCCTGTTCCCGGATTATGTCATCTAATATTTTCGTATCCAGTTGAAACAGTTCGAGGCCCGAATAGTAAGAGTCATAATCCCGGGCAATGGCTTCATTTTGAATGTATTCCCTTATTGATGGATAGATCATTGCCCCCGCTCGCCAATAATCCTCAAGCCTTCCAGGGTAAGAGAGGGGTTAATCTCCGGCCTTCCTTCTAATTCAGGAGCAAATAAGGCTGACCAGCCGCCAGTAACTATTATCTTTGGCTCTCCGCCTATCTCAGATTTGAGTCTTCTCACTATCCCCTCTATCTGGGCAATGGTGCCATAAAAGATCCCGGATCTGATACAGTCAGCCGTGTTCTTCCCAATAATGGCTTCTGGTTTGGCAATATCTACTAATGGCAACAAATCACTCTGGTTCGACAGGCCGACGGCCGATAACCCCGGACCAGGCATAATTATCCCCCCCAGATATTCACCCTTTGGCGAAAGGCAGTCAAAGGTGATGGCTGTCCCCAGATCAATGACAATGGCCGGATAGCCATAAAGCGCTCTGGCCGCTATTACATTGGCCAGTCGGTCCGAGCCAAGTTGGGAAGGGTCATCGTAACCCAGCTTTAGTCCTGCGTCTAAGGAGGGATTCACCACGGTAGCGGCTATCCCGAGGCAGTCTTTTATTAACCGAACAAAGACAGGGGTCAGTTGAGGGACCACTGAAGAGATGACCGCCTGGCGAATGGCGGATGGCGCCCTCACTTCGTGGGTACCCGGGATGGCGGACTGTTTCGGGCTTCGAGTTGGGCCGGGGGGGATTTCTTTCGAGGCGACTATTCGCTTGATCTCATCTTGAAACCGGCTTTTATATTCTTCTTCGATTTTATCAGAAAGAGTGGGGAGATGAAAATGGCCCTGAAGCTGACTTTCCTTGTATATCCCCATACTGATGCGACTATTGCCGATATCAACCACTATCACCATAGTTATTTAAATTACTGTAACCGTTCATCACATGATGCTGGATGCTCGATGCTCGATCCTCGATGCTCGATGTTGGATGCTCGATGCTCGATGCTAGATGTTCGATGCTCGATGCTCGATCCTCGATCCTCGATGCTCGATGTTGGATGCTCGATGCTGGTAAAGGATTCAGTGTCCAGTATCGAGTATGGAGGATCGAGGATCGAGGATCGAGCATCGAGGATCGAGGTTGTGTCTTTGTGCCTTTAAGGACACGAGGTAATTATCTATCTCCCGGACAAATTCCCTGAGGTCTGCCTTGTGGGCGGCGGTCTGATGATAAAGTTGGGCCTCGTCAATAATCCAGTATCGATGAATCAGGCTGTTTCGCAGGTTAGCCAGCCGCCTAAGTTTGTTAGTAAGGGACAAAGAGATGAGGCCTTCCTGGCCCGCCTTTACCAGACAGTCCACATAACCCTCACAAGCTATTCCCTTTGTCTTGGCCAAGATATGCTGACAGGTATCCACCATGGCTTCCACGGCTTCTATCAGGAGATATTTGAGTGCCTGGCTGTTTCTGGAATCGGCTAAAAATACCGCTTCCGCCTGCTTGACCAGACCCTCCATCTGATCAGATACACTGATGATGTCCAGCTTATTCTTACTGATTCTATCCTGGTCTATCATCATCACATAGCCATCTCTCTCAAGTGAGAGTAATCAATGTATCTCTTTCCCACATCCTGGATAAAGTCGGTCCGTTTCTCCTCGTCCCGGCTAAAGAGAAGTTTTCTTTCTCGTAAGACGGCCATCTGCAAAGCCACCGGCGCTTTATTTATAATCCTGACTTCGGCTGGATAGCCTGTAACACTTGTCATCTCATAAGATAGGTCTGACTCCAAACCAAGGCAGTCCTGGATAGGTTCCTTTATAAGCAAGGCAATATCTATATCTCTAAAAGGTTCATCTCTTACAAAGGAGCCATAGAGAGAGGCAAAGACAATCTTCTCCTTTTGGGAAAGATAATCTTTTATCTTTTCCACAATTTTTTCCCTCTCGGCGAGACTAAGAAAGTTGGGTTTCCGAAACCGATCTTCCAGCATCAGCGTATCTCCCCACGTATCTACTCAAAATCAAGTTAAAAAAGTAAGCTCATTACAGATTATAGTGCTATGGGTTAAGTTTCATCTCCTTTTGTACCGACAGCGTCGGCATAAGAGCTTCCCCTCCCTTGTTGGGTGGGGTTAGGGGAGGGTGGTAGCTCTTTTTCTAAGGTTTTTAGCAAGAGTAATAATATTGCCCGCCAATTTCACCCTCACCCT
>JBFMHI010000104.1:0-9326 GCA_040753085.1 bacterium
CTTGTGGTTGTCCGTCTACGGAACGGACATGGACAAGCACGGACAGGGACAAGCCCTGTCCCTACACTTCCGCCTTCTGTCCTGTGTTATTTATCCGTGCTAATTCGTGCATACCTGAACGGTTACGAAAAAGGAGAGGTAAAATGATCGAATTATCCGGCCCTCAAAAGGCGGCTTTATTGATGCGCAGCCTGGGAGAAGAGATTGCTGAAAAAGTTTTCAGTTACCTGGAAGAAGAAGAGATTGAGAGGTTGACTTTAGAGCTTACGCATCTACCTGAGGTAAATGAAGAAGAACGGGCAGAGGTTTTGACCGAATTTCAGGAAGATATGATCGGTCAGGAGTTTATCTCTAATGGTGGGGTGGAATACGCTTATGAGGCCCTCTCGCATACCTTTGGAGTAGAGAGGGCGGAGAGGGTTATTTTCAGACTTACTGCTTATTCACGACTTATGCAAAAGGGTTCTTACCGTTTCTTAAAGGATATGGAGCTTACTCCTTATTTGTACGACGGTCAGGGGAGAAGAGAATAGAATAGAATACAGATGCCTTTGTCTGTGTTCTGGGCGCTGTATTTTGTCATCTATTGAGGGAGGAATGTTATGGCCGAAGTCGCCGAGGTTCAACTTACCGGTCATCAGAAAGCAGCCATGCTTATACTTATCTTGGGGAATGAACTTTCTTCAAGTATCTTGAAACTTATGAAATCAGAAGAAGTGGAAAAGCTGGTTATGCAGATCGCTGGAATTCCCAGGATTGGCTCGAATGAAACTGAGGCGGTTTTAAAAGAGTTTCAAGAAAAAATTATGTCTCAGCAGTTCGTTCATATGGGCGGTTCTGATTATGCGAGACAGCTTTTATCTCGCGCTTACGGTGATGAAAGGGCTAATGAGATTATGTCTAACTTGAGTTCTTCTATTGCCGCCCTTCAAAAAGGTAGCCCCCTTGAGTTTCTGAAGACAGTGGACTCCACACAACTTTTAAGCGCCATCCAGAGTGAGCATCCTCAAACTATCGCCCTTGTCTTAAGCAATCTACCTGCCAAAAAAGCCACTGAGATCATGGCTAAGCTTTCAGAAGACATCCAGGGTGAGGTGAGCAGACGAATTGCGCTTATGAAGCCTGTTTCCCCTAAGGCCCTTCAAGGAGTGGCTAAGATTCTGGAAAAAAAGATAGGTAGAGTGGAAGCAGGCGCCGTAGGAGTTATGGGCGGCATTGATACCCTCGTTAATATGTTGAAGATGAGTAAAGAGTTAGAAAAAGAGGTCCTGAGTAAAGTGGAAGAGACCGACCCGGAGTTAGCGGAACAGGTTAGAAAGAAGATCTTCCTCTTCGAGGACATCCTTTTGCTGGACGATCGTTCAGTCCAGACGGTTTTACGGGATGTTGATTCGTCGGATTTACCTGTGGCGCTTAAAGGGGCTACGGAAGAGATTCAGGAAAAGATTTTCAAGAATATGGCCCAAAGAGCCGCCCAGATGGTCAAAGATGAGCTTAGTTTTCTGGGGGCAGTCAGGCCGAAAGATATTGAGGAGGCCCAACAGAAGATAATCGCTGTAATCAGACAGTTGGAGGAATCGGGTGATATCGTTATCCCTCGGGCAGGAGAATGATGAAAAGGATAGTAACTACTTACTGGATGCCTGAGTAGACAAAGGAGATTAAGGTGATCAAAAGGGTTTATCGTTCCCTTCCGTCCGGGCCTCGTTTAGTTATCAATGGTCAGCCTACCCAAATCGCTGGTAGGACTGTCCTGGAGAGCCTTCAGCATCGGATTAAAGAGTCGGAAGATAAGTTAAGATCCCTTAATGCTAAGGTCGCTCAGAAGAGGGCCGAACTTGATGAATTTTCAGCTAAAATATCCGAAGAGATGGTTCAAGAAGCCCAGTCCCGGGCTGATCGGATAGTGGCAGAGGCTAAGGCTAAGGCTGATGAAATGGTCAGCAGCGCCTCTAAAGAGAAGAAAACTGTTTTGGAAGAGGCCCGGGTTCAAGGGGCGCAGGCTGGTGAAAAAGCCGGGTTTGAGGCTGGATTTAAGGAGAGTGCGGAGAAGGCTCTGGGGTTGATTAAACGGGCGGAGGAAGTCCTCCTTGAGGCGGTACATAAGCGGAATGAAATTATTAAAGAAGCGGAAGCCGAAATAATTGAATTGGTCATTTTACTGGCTGAAAGGGTAATTAAGACAGAGTTGACTCAAAATAAAGAGATTATTAGGGGGAATGTCTCGGCGGCGGTAAAGCGAATAACTGGAGAAGGAGAGATTACGGTTAAGGTAAACCTGAGTGACTTGGAATTAACTGAATCCAGGAAAGAGGAGTTTATCGCCGGGCTTTCCGGGATAGAGGGCATAAAGATCAAAATAGATCCCACCATTACGCCTGGTGGATGCAAGATTGAAACAAATTTTGGGATCATTGATGCCCAGATCGAGACCCAATTTGATCAGGTAGCCGAAGGTCTCAGGGAGGCCATAGGTGAAGAGGCACTGGGCGAGTAAGAGGTCTGACGAAAGCGATGCTCTCCTCGGCAAAATCCAGGAGGCAATATAGGTGAAGAGGCAATGGTCGAGCAAGATGAGGAGTCTGGTCTGGTTCATCGTTTGGGTCAATCGGGATAGAGTTCACCGTCTATCCAGTCCCCAGAGTCCACACCGTCCACATAGTCCACATCGTCCACAGAAGGCAGCTCGCCGGCTACCCGTCTATGCCGTCCACATAGTCCACACCGTCCACAGGAGGCAGCTCGCCGGCTACCCACTTAGAGTGGCCGATGGGTCAATGGGGATAGAGTTTACCGTCTATACAGTCCCCATAGTCTACATCGTCCACATAGTCCACACCGTCCACAGGAGGCAGCTCGCCGGCTACCCGTCTATGCCGTCCACATAGTCCACACCGTCCACAGGAGGCAGCTCGCCGGCTACCCGTTTAGAGTGGCCGAAACGATGAACAAGGTCAGAAGTCTTAAGATAAGATGCCATCTGCAATTCTTAACAGGTATCGCCCTGTAATTGAACAGACTGAGCCGATTAGGCTGGGCGGTAGGGTGACCAAGGTAATTGGTCTAGTGATCGAATCTATTGGCCCCCCGGCCAGGATAGGGGAGATATGTCTTATTAGAATACCGTCTGAGTCAAGGTTTATTCGGGCGGAGGTAGTTGGCTTTCGAGGGAATGCCACCCTTCTGATGCCCATTGGTGACATGGCCGGGATTGGGCCTGAATGTGAGGTTATTGCTACTGGAAGGCCCCTGGTGGTTCCGGTGGGAGAAAAGTTGAAGGGCCGAATCTTAGACGGGATTGGTAATCCAATGGATGGAAAAGGCCCGCTTTTTTGCCGGGAGAGGCGTTCTATTTTAGCTGATCCTCCGGATCCCCTCAGAAGACGGCGGATTACAGAGACCTTAAGTGTCGGGATAAAGGCGATTGATGGGGCCTTAACTATCGGTCGGGGGCAGCGGGTGGGTATCTTCTCTGGAAGCGGGGTGGGAAAAAGCACCTTACTGGGGATGATGGCCAGGTTTACCGAGGCGGATGTGAATGTGATTGCCCTCATTGGAGAGAGGGGAAGAGAGGTGCGTGATTTTTTAGAGAAGGATCTAGGGGAAGAGGGATTGGCCCGGTCAGTTTTGGTAGTGGCCACTTCAGATAAGGCGCCCCTGGTTAGATTGCGAGGGGCCTTTGTAGCCACGGCTATTGCTGAATATTTCCGTGATCAGGGATTAGATGTGCTGTTGATGATGGATTCAGTGACCCGATTTGCCCGGGCTCAGCGGGAGGTAGGTCTGGCTATTGGTGAACCACCGGCTACTCGGGGATTTACCCCTTCTGTCTTTGCCATCCTTCCCAGGCTCCTGGAACGTTCAGGGACATCAGAAAAGGGAAGCATCACCGGCTTCTACTCTGTCCTGGTTGATGCCGATGATATGAATGAACCCATAGCTGATAACTGTAGGGGCATTCTTGATGGCCATATTGTTCTTTCCAGAGATCTAGCCGCCCGGAACCATTATCCGGCTATCGATCTTCTTCAAAGTATCTCCAGGCTAATGATCGATATTGTCCCTCCTGAACACGAGAAAACGGCCAGACGGCTCAAAGAGGTTCTTGCGACTATGAAGGAAGCTGAAGACCTGATTAACATTGGAGCTTATGTGAAGGGAAGCAACCCCCGGATCGATTTTGCCCTGGGGATGATTGATGAAGCGAATGATTTCCTTAAACAGGGTATCTGGGAGAAGGTGGATTACAAGATTATAGTGAATAGACTGTTAGAGATGCTTTCGGAAGATTAACTCTAATGTAACCGTTCAGCCACAGATGCACACAGATGAAACACGGAAAATCCGTGAGCCGTGTCCGTGATTCGGGTCTGTCCTTAGGCTGTAGGGACAACCCTTGTGGTTGTCCGTCTACGGAACGGACATGGACAAGCACGGACAGGGACAAGCCCTGTCCCTACACTTCCGCCTTCTGTCCTGTGTTATTTATCCGTGCTAATCCGTGCAGCTATACCTGAACGGTTACACTCTAATTATGCCTTTCAGATTTAGATTCCAGCGAATTCTGGAGATCAGGGAACATAAAGAGGAAGTTCTAAGAGGAGAACTGGCCGAGGCTAGACGAAGGCTCTCCCAACAAGAGCAGTTAGTAGAAAGGATAAAGAAGGCCCATCTTGATTGTTTGGATGAGCTTCGCCAAAGGAAAAAAAAAGGTATCTTCCCGGAAGAAATCCGCTGGTATCAACGGTATTTGAATAAGCTGCTTTTAGATATTGCGGCTGCAGAAGGAAAACAAGAGAGCCTTTCCAAAGAAGTCGAGGCGGCCAGGGAACGATTAGTGAAAGCCTCCCAGGATAGAAGGATTATGGAGAGATTGAAAGAGAGAGCGCTGGAGCGATATAAAGAAGAAGAGGCCTTAAAGGAACAGAATTTTCTGGATGAGTTAGGTATTGCTATCCATCACCGACGGCAAGAATAAATTGAGGGTTAAGTTTTACCCTTTATAAAGTCGATAAGGATAAAGGAGGGGTGCGCTTGTCTATCCAATCTGTATTGAGTCGAATTGAACAGATACAGGATAGATTTGATTCCTTTTGGGCGAATACTGTGTCTGTTAAGCAGGTTATTAAGGGAGAGGAGGGAGAAAAGTCCAGCTTTCAGAAGGTGTTAAAGGAAGTAATTAGTGGGAAAGGAGCTTCAGACTACTCTTCCTTGATTAACACCTATGCCCAAAAATACAACTTAGATTCCGCTCTTATCGAGGCGGTCATCAACACAGAATCGGACTTTAATCCTGAGGCTGTTTCTCCTAAAGGGGCGCTGGGCTTGATGCAATTAATGCCGGCTACGGTCAGGGAACTGGGAGTGACCAACCCCTTTGATCCAGCTCAAAATATAGAGGGGGGAACAAGATACCTTCGCTCTCTTCTGGATGAGTTTAAGGGAGACTTGCCCCTGGCCCTGGCTGCCTATAACGCCGGAGCTAAGACGGTTAAAGAGCAAGGTGGAATCCCTCCCTTTAAGGAGACTCAGGATTATGTGAAGAAGGTGCTTGGAGACTACCGGGGAGGGGGCTTTAATGGGGGAGGCCGGTAAAGTAAACCTTTCGGTAATTATTCTTCTATTGGTGATTCTCGCCTTAATAGGAGGAGGTGTCTTTCTGCTTGACCGCTATGGTGTTTTAAGCCTGGAGAAGATTGCCTATCCGGCTTTGGCTAAACTGCCGGTAGTGGGGGGATCCTTTAAACGACCCACTGCCATGGCCGAGACGAGCCTCGATGTCTTAAGAAGGAAGGAGTTTGCTAATATTAAGCAGTCTCTTGAATCTCCACGAAAAGAACTGGAAGAGAGAGAGGCTAAATTAAAAGAAAAGGAGGAGAAGCTATTAGAAAGAGAAAAAGAATTAATTGAAAGAGAGCAAGAACTGGCTCAAAGTAAACGGGCTTTGGAAGAAAGGACGGTCAGATTTGAAGATCAGGAAAAGAATCTGAAACGTTTGGCTGCCCTTTACCAGAATATGAAACCGGCTCAGGCAGCTCAGATCCTTCAAGGATTGGAGGATCCTGTTATTATTGATATATTTAACTTTATGGACGACAGCCTGGTTGCCGTCATTATGATGAATATGGAACCGACCAGAGCAAGTCAGCTTTCTCGTAAGATGAGTAAATAAGGCCACGGAAGGCGCCATACAATCTATTAAAATTGTTAAAGTGCCTTGTCGTGGTCTTTTTGTTTGTGTCTTAATGGCGAAGTAGTTACCGATAAACTTAGGCCTATCCCAAAACCGATCCGAGGTTTTGAGATAGGCTCTTAATCCCAATCATCGCAGCACTTAATTCAACCTAAATCATCCCTTGAACGGGGATGAGGCAACGCAGCAATGTACTCACCAGAATATCTTCGTCATCTTACATGGCAAAAACTGTCCGCAGGTGATCCCTCTAAGCGAAATCCACGCCCTGATTACCCGAAAGGGCCTTCCTTTAACCTTATTCTAAACCAACTTCTGTTTACTCCCTCCCCACAGACTGAAAAAATCACTCATAACTTAAGAGAACTAATCCGAACAGCAGGGAAAGATTATAAACATTCACTGGGACTCCTTTCAGAGACCCTCCAGATATTGGGAGTTAAAAATATCTCTCCTCAAAAGCTGTTAGGTGAAGTCCCCTTTTTCACGCCAGAGAAGAAAATAAGACAGCCACACCCTGGGAATTTCTACATTCGAATCCTACCTAAACCAAAAAATCAAAGAGAAAAGACCTTAGGATTGATAAGAGAAGTGATAGAGAACCTTTCCGAGTTGGAGAGAGAGATCACTGCTGCCAAACCTCAGTTAAATGGAATCCTTAGTGATATCAAATTCATCATCAGAAGGGAAGACTTTAAGTTCTTACCAAACAAGGTAACTAAACTGAAAAAGGCAATTAATGACTCTTCTGACCCAAATAATAGCCCGGTTGTTTCTTCTTCAGGGAATCAGAATCTATCTAAGATCGAGCCGTTAGTGGAAATAACTAAAGGTATTAAGGTGGAGGAGGAAAGACTGAGGGAAGAGGTTGGAAAATTGGAAAAGGGGCAGAACACTCCTCTGTTAAAGGAATTGCTGGCCAAAATATCCAAATTGGATGATGAACTGGTTCGGAGGATAAACGAAATTTCAGAAAAGGTCGGGAGTAAAGAATCCGTATTTAACATAAGTTCTCAAAAGTCTTTTCTTGATTTGCTTCATAAAAGAGAAGATTTAAGGAAATTATTGGTCCAAAAGATAGATGATGTGGATAAGATTCAATGGCCAAGGCAAAAAGATAGCTCATTTCTTCACGTGCTGAAAGAAGGAGTAGAAGAAGTAATTAATCTGGTCTCAGGGCTGCTTGAAAAAATAGTCCCCCTGCCGGAATTAACTAAGTCTAATCAAAAAATGACTCAACCGTTAGAAAAACCTGGGAAAGGTGTAGAGTCGATATTGTCTTTAGTTCAAGAGATAAGTGGGCTGACTCAAGAAATGATCCAAAAGTTGGAGGAGATAGAGGAAGATGTTGGTGAGGTAAGAAAAGATATGGATGGCATGGAGGCCAGAATAGAGAAGTTGACAAATTTAAGCCTTAAGTTGAACCAGCAGGGGCGCAGGATTTATAAAGACAGTAATAAGATTAGACAAGCCAAAACAGCGATCGAGCCTGCTGACTTTCTTTCCCTGGCAGATCAACAATCCCCGAAATCAGTTAAGGTGATGGAGACTCTAAAAGAGGAAGAGGAGATTAAGAAAGTAGAGTATACTGAAGAGAATGGAGTAAATACTGATAAGGCGGGAGAGCCTTGGAAATTTGAATCCAAGCCAATGGGGGTTGAAAGTACGGATAGTTTTGGAGAGGATATGGTGGAGACAGATGGAAGTAATAGGTCAGATGAGGCGGCGAAGCTAAAGAAGGATAAGAAGATAAACCAGGCTGAAGAGAGGGTTGTAGAAGCAGAACTCGGCGAGAAGGAAGCAACTTCTGATAAGATGACTGAATCAGGGGCGAGGAGCATTGTTTTGCTCAGTCGGGATAGAGACCACTGTCCATATAGTCCACCTAGTCTACAGTCCACAGAAGTGTATTATGTAAAAGAGACAGAGACAGATATTATTGGTCCATATAGTCCACCTAGTCTACAGTCCACAGAAGTGTATTATGTAAAAGAGACAGAGACAGATATTATTAGTCCACATAGTCCACAGTCCACAGAAAGGCTATTAACCGTGGACCGTTTTAGAGTGGCCGAAACGATGAATAAGGCCGAATTAGGCAAGACCCCGGATGTTTTGGAGCAGGAAGTAAGTGATGAGGAAGTCGAGGCTGGGAAGATAGGGGCTTTGGAGGTTGAAGCTAAAGAAGCAGAGATTAAGGAAGTAAGCGATAATGAGGTTGAGGCTGAGAAGATTGAGGCTGGAGAGGTAGAAGTGGAGGAAAGAAGCGATGAGGTGCTCGAACCACCAAAGATCGAAGCCGAAGGAACAGAAGCTGAGGGAGCAAGCGATGAATTGGTTGAGTTTATGAAGAGCGAGGTTGGAGGAGCCGAGGTTGAGGAAGCAACCGAGAAGGCAGTCGAGCTTTCGAAGATCGAGGCTGAAGAAGGAGAGGTTGCAGAAGCAGGCGATGAGATGGTTGAGGCGGCGAAGCTAAAAAAGGATAAGAAGATAAACCAGGCTGAGGAGGGGGTGGTAGAAGCAGAACTCGGCGTGAAGGAAGCGACTTCTGATAAGATGATTGAATCAGAGGCGATGAGCATTGTTTTGCTCAGTCGGGATAGAGACCACTGTCCATATAGTCCACATAGTCTACAGTCCACAGAAGTGTATTATGTAAAAGAGACAGAGACAGATATTATTAGTCCACATAGTCCACATAGTCCACCTAGTCCACCTAGTCTACAGTCCACAGAAGTGTATGATGTAAAAGAGACAGAGACAAATATTATTGGTTCATATAGTCCACCTAGTCTACAGTCCACAGAAGGGCTATTAACCGTGGACCGTTTTAGAGTAGCCGAAACGATGAACATGGCCGAATTAGGCAAAATCCCGGATGCCTTGGAGCAGGAAGTAAGTGATGAGGAAGTCGAGGCTGGGAAGATAGAGGCTTTAGAGATTGAAGCTAAAGAAGCAGAGATTAAGGAAGTAAGCGATAATGAGGCGGTCGAGGCGGCGAAGGTGGAGGCTGGAGAGGTAGAAGTGGAGGAAAGAAGCGATGAGGTGCTCGAACCACCAAAGATCGAAGCCGAAGGAACAGAAGCTGAGGGAGCAAGCGATGAATTGGTTGAGTTTATGAAGAGCGAGGTTG
>JBFMHI010000104.1:9426-9583 GCA_040753085.1 bacterium
GAGGAGCCGAGGTTGAGGAAGCAACCGAGAAGGCAGTCGAGCTTTCGAAGATCGAGGCTGAAGGAGTAGAGGTTGGGGAAGCAGGCGGTGAAATAATTGAGACGGCGAAGGTTGAAGTTGGAGGAGCAGAGGTTAAGGAAATAACTGATGAACCGGT
>JBFMHI010000105.1 GCA_040753085.1 bacterium
GTTGTCCGTCTACGGAACGGACATGGACAAGCACGGACAGGGACAAGCCCTGTCCCTACACTTCCGCCTTCTGTCCTGTGTTATTTATCCGTGCTAATCCGTGCAGCTATACCTGAACGGTTACGAGTCCATATAATCCACACCGTCCATATCGTCCAGGAGCCAAAATACAAGTGAACCCGAAACAGGAATACACCGAACTAATAGCTCTTTTCAAGAGATGCCTCCAACAGGAGTTAGGGCTGGAAGAAACTCGACGACCTGCCAGCGGATGCCTCGAAACCGAAACCCGAAACCCTCCCACCCTGGCTCAAATCAAAGGGGCTATTAATGGCTGTCAGAAATGCCGGCTCCACCAGGGACGAACCCATATTGTCTTTGGCAAGGGAAATGAGCGGGCTAAGCTTATGATCATCGGAGAGGCCCCCGGCTCTGATGAAGACAAAGCGGGTGAACCTTTTGTCGGTCCGGCAGGACAACTCTTAACCCGGATGTTGGCGGCTATTAAGTTGTCCCGGGAGGAGGTTTATATCACTAATGCCGTCAAATGCCGTCCGCCGCAAAATAGGGACCCGAATAAGGATGAGATTGAGACCTGCCATCCTTATTTAAAGGCCCAGTTGGATATTATTAAACCAAAGCTTATCCTGACCTTGGGCAACTTTGCCACTCAAACACTTCTTGAAACCACTAAGGGCATTACCATACTGCGGGGTCAGTTCTTTGATTATCACGGGATGAAACTTCTGCCTACCTTTCACCCGGCCGCCTTGCTCAGGACCCCGAGTTTAAAAAAATTAGCCTGGCAGGATTTGCAATTACTACAGAAGGAGTACGGAAGTATTCATGGCCTTTGACTTTTCTGTGCTGGAAGCAGGCTTAAAGAAAAAGCGAGAACTCAAAGAAAAAGAACGGCAAGACTTGTTAAAGCACTTTATCGATGTTCTGGCAAATTTGAGAGAGAAATATAATCTTAGTGAGGCCTTCGTCTTTGGGTCCATCGTTAAACCAGGCAGATTTATAGGAAACTCAGACCTGGACGTAGCCGTTAAGGGCTTACGAAATGACCGCTATTTCGAGTTTGTGACTGAAATTTCAGATAAGATGAGCCGGGAGGTGGACGTAGTGGAATTAGAGAAATGTCGCTTTGCTGAAAAAATAAGAAAGGAGGGAATAAAAGTTGGGTAAGTTTAATGAGGAAGTGCTTGAGGCCGAGATAAAAGATCAGTTAAAGGAAATAGATAAGGTTTACCAAAGAATAGAACAAAGAAGCCAAGATTTTGAAAAAAACCCAGAAAGAACCGAGAGCCTGAGCTATCAATTGCATAATTTATACGGTGCCTTTGAAGATTTATTCGAAATAGTAGCGGAATATTTTGAAAATAGTATTGCCGACAGAGAGAGATGGCACGTTGAGCTTTTAAGAAGAATGAAGATGGAAATAAGCGGTGTAAGGCCTGCCCTTATCTCGGAAGAGGGATATAAGATGATAGATGAGCTTAGAGCCTTCAGGCACCGCTTTAGACATGCTTACACTTACGAGTTAGACCCTGATAGAGTAGGCCTGGTTTTAAAAAAGGCCATGAAGTTGAAAGATATTTACCAGTTAGAGGTGGAAAGGTTTCTCAACCTCACCAGGCAGGTAAAGGAACAGAACAGCGATGAGACGGACAAAGCAGGACATCCTGAGAGACCGGATTCCGATAGCCTACAAACTGCTTGAGGCTTGCTCTCTTTGCCCCAGGCTTTGTGGGGTCAATCGGCTGGCCGGCCAGATAGGGTTCTGCCGGTCTGGCTTAAAACCAAAAGTAGCCAGCGCCTATGTCCATCCCTGGGAAGAACCGCCACTCTCAGGGGAGAGAGGCTCAGGCAATATCTTTTTCTCCAATTGTACCCAACGGTGTATCTTTTGCCAAAACTACCCCATCAGTCAATTAGGGGTGGGCCGGGAGATTGAGATCGAAGAATTAGCTCAGATGATGCTGTCTCTTCAGGCCAAGAAAGTTCACAATATTAACTTAGTGACCGCCACCCATTTTATCCCCCAAATTCTTAAGGCCCTGGAGTTAGCTATTCAGAAGGGCTTTAATCTACCACTGGTTTACAATTGTGGTGGCTATGAAAAAGTGGAAACTATGCGGCTTCTGGAGGGAATAATTGACGTTTATCTACCGGATGCCAAATATGGTGATGATGAAAAGGCCTTGGCTTACTCTGGATCCCCCCATTACACGGCCATAAATATGGCCGCTATCAAGGAGATGTATCGACAGGTGGGCAATCTCTCTCTGGCTGAGGATGGGATAGCCAGACGGGGGTTGATTGTGAGGCATTTAGTTCTTCCGGAAATGGTTTCAGGAACAGAGTATGTCCTGAAACGGTTGTCAGATGAGATATCCCCTGATCTATACCTCAGCCTGATGTCCCAATATTTCCCGGCTCATTTAGCCAAAGCCAATCCCCCTCTTGATCGAAGACTTACTCCCTCGGAATATCAGCATGCCTTACAGTTATGCACCCGCCTAGGCTTAGATAATGGGTGGATACAGGAATTGTGATAAAATGACTCACCGACGATTCTTTCTCTCCCCGAAGGAAATACTGACTCACCCTCTGACCATTACCAACCCAGCCATCATCTCCCATATCTCTCGGGTCTTACGCCTGAAGGCCGGCGATAAAATAGTGCTCCTCGATGGTGAAGGGGATGAATACGAGGCCTTTCTTACCAGGATAGGCGATCGAGCGATTGAAGTTGGGGTGGCTAACAAGATTTCCCATCCTCCCCCTGAATTTGAGATCACCCTTATCCAATCCCTTCTAAAGGCTAAAGGAATGGAATTAGTCATCCAAAAAGCCACTGAGTTAGGGGTAAATAGAATAATTCCTGTGATTACCCGACACTCAGTAGCCAGACCCAGGGGAAGGCAAATCTCCCATTATCAAGGCCGGCTTGAGCGAATTGCCCTCTCTGCCTCTACTCAATCCGGCCGGGTCAGAATACCGACTATCGAGCCAGCCACTGATTTTGACCGGGTTTTAGACCAAGTAACCGGTGATCTTCGGCTTCTACTCTGGGAAGAAGAACGGGATAGAAAGATAGGTGAGACCTTAAAGCCTGGTTTAGAGGTTAAAAAGACCGCCCTTTTAGTCGGTCCCGAGGGTGGGTTTACTCTGGAAGAAGTGGAGATGGCCAGGACAAGAGGCTGGATTACTGTTTCTCTGGGCAGACAAAGACTCAGAAGTGAAACAGCGGCTATCGTTGGATTAGGCATACTTAATGTTTACCATGATCTTTAACGCCGGGTGCAGAGAAGAAGCTGAGGACGCCGAGAGGAAAGGGGAAAAATTTTGTTGACATTAGCTGAAAATTATGCTAATCTGCCTCCAGCCGGCAGGTGGGCTAAGGCCTATCCCAAAACCTCGGCCTAATGAAAGCCGATAGAGGAGGCAGTTACAACGGCCGAGGGATAGGGGGCGCCAGGGGTTGCTTTCTAACGGTCGAGGCTCGGATCGGTTTTGGGATAGGCTCTAAAAGGAAATGAATTCTTCGGAAATGGAGACAACAATGGCAGTTCCCAAGACTCAGGCGTTAGAAGAAATATTGAGGAGTATTGACTATCTAAGCCCAAAAGAGAAAGGCACTCTTAAAATGGAGTTGGAAAGGAAAGCAAGAAGAGAATTAAGGGAGGTGATGAGTGAAATTCGGGCAGATAATCAGCAATTCTCTGAGGAGGAAATTGTACAGGATGTTACTGAGGCGATTGAAGAAGTGAGGTTAAGCCAGCGTGCCAGAACAAGCTGACTTATTAAAGGTAGTAATAGATACTAACATTTTCATAAGTGGTTTAATCTCTACGACGGGGAGTCCTGCTGCTTTGCTTGATAAATGGGAAGAAGGAAAGTTTACTTTGCTTATCTCGTAAGTGATTATTGACGAGTTTATTGAAGTTGTAAATCGTCCTAAGGTCAAAGAAAAGCATAAACTAAGTGAGCAAAGGATTGAAAAGTTCCTCAATTCAATTTACACTCTGGCGGAAATTGTACCTGGGTTATACCAAGTTGCGAAATTAGAGGATGTTAAGGATGATAAATTTTTAGCTTGTGCATTGGAAGGTAAAGCTGATTATCTGGTTACAGGGGATCCGGATTTAAGGGAGCTTAAATATTATTGGGGCACCCAAATTGTGGGTGTGAAGCAGTTGTTGGGAAAGCTTTAAGGCAAGTAAGAGTTACCGGCCAGGAACTTACGCCGGGCTGGATTATCCTAATGAGGGGGTGAGAAAATTGGGTTTTGAAAGAAAAGCGGCGCTGGTGGGGATGATTATCTCCATCTTCTTTATCTCAGAAGCCCAGGCAGTCGACTTAAGCGGGAGATTAGGCATAGGTCTAAACTATCCGGGAGTCAGCCTAAAATGTGGGGTAGGCCCCAAAGTGGCGATTGAAGCCAAAGGACAGCTTGAAGAAGACATCACTATATATGGATCAAGGCTTTACTACAACTTCAATCGGGGTAAGGCAATGAATCTTTTCCTGGGTGGAGAGGCAGATTATGTCACGTTTGAAGGAGAAGATTCGAAAGGATCAGGTTTTGCGGTGGAGGCCTTTATTGGCGGAGAGTATTTCCTGATGAAGAACCTCTCCCTTACCACAGACATTGGCCCGGCTTATGTCTCTCTAAAAGATGATGATACTGAGGAGACAGAGGAGGGGGTAGAATATGTAGTTAACGTTGGGGTGAACCTTTACTTCGGAGGTGGAAAATGAAGAGATTAAGTCTGATTTTATCCCTTATCTTTTTAGTCTCTCTCTCGGCTTCAGGTTATGCCGGAGTAAACTTGGGCATGACTGGAGCAGTAAAGGAAAGAGCGGAAAAGTTAGATGAAAAGGCAAAGGTGGTTAAGGAACCAACCGAAGAGGAAAAAGAGGAGGCAAAAAAGAAGGTAGAAGAAGCCAACGGATCATTGGAAGAGGCTATGGATTCATTGGGAGAGAGCCAGGAGTATGGAGACGAAAATTATGAGAAGGCCATGGATGACCTTGAAGAGGCAAATTCCTTCTTTAAGGAGGCCTTAGAAAAAGACCCCAATAATCCTGAGGCAAATCTGGGGGCAGCTATAACTGAGATAATACTTATAGGAGAGGACCCTGAGATCAAGGAGGCGATGGAGAAACTCTGGGCATGGTTGGAATCTTTTGGAGAAAATTTTATGGGCAGCCCGATTTTTATGCCGAAACGCTTGCAGGCTCCCCCAAAAGATAAGGCGGTCAGTGCCCTGGCTGCGATTATTGAAAATGAGCCTCTTACTATGAGTGAGCTACAGGATATTACTAAAGATAAGGTACTTCCTAAGATTGACTATATTACTAAAAGATTGGAGGTAGTGGAAAATTCTTCGTGGGAATCGACCACCTTTGAATTTACCCTGGATAGTGAGGCCATCAAGGATTTCATCTCTTCTAACTTCAACGATAGTGAGGAGTTTAATAGCATTGAGGAGATGATTGATGAGATATTCGGAACTTTCGCCAATGCAGGAAATGGTGAAACCTTCAGCGTTGAGATCGACAAGACGGATGTCTATCTATATGATGGAGTGCTTCAACTTCTCAAATCAGTCCTTTCAGGCTTTTGTGCCTGGAACCTGGATATTGTATATGATGACTTTGAAGATCCAGAAAAAATAAAAACGGCCATAATGATAATGAAAATCGTAGAAAAGCAGTCTCCTTATGACAAGTTTTTAACCTTGAAGGATTCTGGAATGCTGGAGGCGGCCGGTAATGCCCTTGATGCCTCGGCGGCTAAATGGCTGACGGCCATAGAGTCGTTAGAAAATGAAACAGATGACCAGCAAAATGACCTTTTACCTAAGCCGGAAGACCTCGATGAGGATGGAGAGAAAATGAAATATGCCCTCAATCAACTTAGAGAGGCCTTGAGAGGGACAACGACCATTGATTTTACTTACTATGACCCTGAATCTACTCTCCCTGAACTTAAGATCAATCTGAATGCCTTCTACTTTACCAATCAGATGCAGGATCTGAGGGATTATTTCATTCCAGCCGTAGAGGCATGGCCATGGGACCCCCCATATTCAGAGGAACCTAAATTTGAAGATATTGACGACGATGGATTGACTCCTGACTGGAATGATCCCACCTTTAATGGAGTCTTTCCAGGGATGACCAATGAGAAATTGAAAGAGTACTTTGAGGCCTTGGCCTTTTTTGAGGATGAGGAATCCTTTTTTGAGGATGAGGAAATGGCGCCTCGACGGTAGGTTTCAGTGAGGCTAAACACGGACAGAAAAGGCATATTTTCGAAGGTGGGCAGGAATTCCCCGTGCCCACCTTTTTGTTTTCTACCGCTTCATAGAACAACTAAAGGAGTGTAGGTTGAAGATTTCCCATTTTCTTCTACTTGTAATAATAATCTCGATCCTTCTGCCTTTCCAAAATGTTAAGGCCGGTACAGGCATTGATATTTCTCGAATAAAGATATTCTCTTCAGGGTGTGGCTCGGCAGACTTAAGTTGGACGACGTCACAACCTTCACCTGTCTGGCTAAGGTATGGTCCCACCGAGGATTTAGATTACACCCTTTATGATAACAGCAGGCTTTCTTTAGACCATTATGTTCGGCTCCAGGATCTCCTTCCTGAAACTACCTATTATTACCAGATAAAAGCTGATGAAGATTACTTTAGTGAAGTTCGATCCTTTACCACCCTGGAAGAACCAGGCGGAAAATACCTGTTTTCCTTTGCGGTGATAACCGATAACCACTACACGGTGCCGGGGACCTTTGAGAACCACGAGGAGACGGGCCAGCTTTTGGCCCTCAGTGACTCTCTGTGGCTGGAGACAATCAAGGAGTTAAACGCTGAGGCCGTGGATTTTGTGATTGGCAAGGGGGATTTTACCCACCAGGGGACGGAGGATCAGTTTCGAGGGTTCAAGAACAAATTGGCCGAACTGAGGGTTCCCTTCTATCCGGTCGTGGGAAATCACGACAAGTTGGGTCAGACCTGGAGGAAAGAATTCAGCGAGCTAAGCCCCACCGGCCAGTCTTTCTACAGCTTTACCTGGAAGGACTGGCACTTCATTATATTAGACAGTGCTCAAGATTCTCTCGAGAGCGGGCATATAGACCAACCTCAGCTCAGTTGGCTAATCAGTGATTTAGAGTTAAATGTTGGCCTCCCTACTATGATCTTCCTCCACCATCTGGTCAATCCTATTCCCCAATTGAGCCAGACTAACCTTCTTGACTTCTCTTATCTTATGGTGGACAACGCCAATCAAATTCGTCTTCTGTTAGAGGAATACCCTGATGTGGTCAGCGTTAATTCTGGCCACGCCCATTTTAATCACGTCAGCCTGAGAAACAACCTCCTTTATGTGGTAACCGCCTCCCTGATTCAATTTCCTCTTCAATACAATGTCTACCACGTCTACGAGGAGGGCTTTGTTCAGACCTCGCATCTGCTTTCAGAGTATATAACTGAAAGTGAGGACAGCCGGAAAACCCTGGTCAATTGGGTCAATGATAATTATCCTCAATACAGGCCTTTGGGAGGGGAATTTGTGGCTTCTTTCGTAGGCGGTGCTTTGAAGGATCGTTCTTTTAAGTATGTAAAGGAAAAGGAGGCCCTGCCGTCAGGAGAGTTAAAACCGGCCATATTAAGCCTTTACAACTACCCCAATCCGGTCCGGGAGGGGATGACGACCATAAGATTTCAACTCTCGGGTGAGGTATTCCAGCTTCCGAAGATTAGAATATTTGATGTTACCGGCCAGTTGGTTAACGATAAAATCGGAAATGGTCTTATCCGGATCGATGATTCTCCCGTGACTTACCTGGTGCCCTGGGACTGCACTAACTCCAGCGGGCAGAAGTTAGCCAGCGGCATATATCTTCTATTTGTAGAGGTCGTGGAGGGAGGCGAGAGAATTCATAAGACAGCCAAGGCAGCCATTATCAGGTGATCTGACTGGATCAGTCACTAAGGCACAAACTCGATGCTCGATGCTCGATCCTGGATACTGGATCCTTTACCAGCATCGAGGATCGAGCATCGAGCATCCAGCATCATGTGCTAAACGGTTACGAGTTCTGAGCCAACCGCTTTTGTAAGAGACATGCCGAAGAATCATAATGTAGCTGTCTTATCGCTCACGGTCTTCTTCTTTCTCATCGTTGTGTTCTCCTGGTTCTATCTTCTGCCGCTTTATTTAAAAGGGCTGGGAGCCTCGGATAGAGAAGTAGGCCTGGCTTATACGCTGTTCGGCTTCGGCTGGACTCTATCCCAGTTTTTGGGCGGATACTTGGCCGACCGCTTCGGGAGAAAAGCTTTAATCACCTTTCCCACTTATTCCTTCTCTGTTTTTTATGCGCTTATGGCCTTAAGTCACCACTGGACTGCGGTCACAGCCGCTTATTTTATAGTGGCTCTTGGCGGGGCACTCCAGTTCCCGGCCTTCATCGCCATGATCGCCGAATCTACGGAAAGAAGAGAGCGAGCCTTCGCCATCTTTGAGGCCGTGGCCTCCTTTGGTGCGGCTATTGGTCCACTTCTGGGAGCTGTGATAGTGGGCCGAGTTGGCCTAAGACCGCTCATGCTGGCCACAGCCTTGGTAAGCTTGATCTGCGCTATAATAAGACATTGGCTTTTGCGAGAGACGAAAGCCCGACCTCACCCTAAACCCGCGCTGGTTACCTTAAGCTTCAATAAGAACCTTCTCTGGTTCCTTGTCTCTGGCTGTTTTCTATTTTTAGCTTTCTCTATTACTATCAATGGCCCCTTTATCGCCCTCCATCTTAAAGAGCATCTTGCTCAGGATGAAGGGAAGATAAGCTTACTCTTTGCCTTGGGCTGGTTAGTCGCGGCCATCGTGGGTCTCTTCGGCGGAAGAATCGCGAAAGTATTTGGCGCCAAAAGGACCTTAAGTTTAAGTGTCTTCTTCCATCCGCTATTCTTACTTCTCTGGCTCCTCTGGGACAAAATTAAGCTAAGCTTACTTCCCTTCCTGCTTTCCTTCATCTTCGCCCAATTCATTTACATTACATACCCGGTCTTGATCTCCAAGCTTACGGAAGAAGAGAATCGGGGAAGGATTACTGGACTGCTGGGGACGGTGGCCGGTTTAGTAGCTTCTCTTGGGCCTATTTTGGGTATGCAGTTTAAGCTCTCCTTAGGCGGCTGGGCCCCTTTCTCCCTGGCTCTTCTCTTTGGGATCTTGGCTCTACTGACCTTACAGTTATGCAAGAAGAAAAAGTAATCTATTTTTGTAACCGTTCAGTCGTCCTTTTTGCTGTAGTGGAAGAGAAGGTAAGGTAGAGAGATAAGCATTCAGGAATCATTATTAAAGCCCGAAGGGCTGTAGTATGTTAGCCGTAGGTTTGAACCTACGGAACATTATTAGACTTGCATTCCGCACTTCCAGAAAAGGTTTTGTGCTATTGGGCCAACAAGGCTTTTTGAAAGATAGCTTTATCTAATAGAAGCTTTAATTAAGAAAAGAGATTGTCACCTCACCATAATGATT
>JBFMHI010000106.1 GCA_040753085.1 bacterium
TGGTAGCTCTTTTTCTAAGGTTTTTAGCAAGAGTAATAATATTGCCCGCCCATTTCACCCTCACCCTATCCCTCTCCCCTCAAGGGAGAGGGAATTTTGCTTTGTCTCCCAACTAACTGCTTAACTTGGTTTTGAGTAGTTACCAACTGATCAAGGACACATTGCGTACACCCTTTGAGGGATTGGGAAAACCGGAACCTCTGAAGGCAGACCTATTGGGCTATTGGTCACGACGAATCAATGACGAACACCGTTTGGTTTACGGGGTGACCGGGACAGACCTCGTGATTATTTCTTGTCGCTATCATACATCAAGTAGTTGATTGTGGCTGTAACTTGTACGCGGACGGCAGACGGTGTGAAAACTACAATTATGCCGTTGCTTTCTGAATCGCAAAGCTGGGATGAGATTATCAACCGGATAATAAGATAGGGCGGCCTCTGGCCGCCACCAAATCCGCTTCGCTCTGTAAGGAGTGTAGTGGAATATTGGGTTTGGGAAATTGGAGAGTAATAACTATTTACACAGGAACCAGTTGCCAATGCCAACCTTTTTAAGACGAGAACAGATGGTTAGCCTCTTTCTTTTAGGATGCCTGCTGGTGTTTTCTGTATATTTTTATTCCACCAGAGCCCCCCTCTATAAAATCAACATCAATACAGCCGGTCAGGCACAGTTGGAGGCCCTGCCCGGTATCGGCCCCACTAAGGCCCAATGGATCATTGATTATCGAGAACATTTCGGGCCTTTCCAGACTACCGAGCAAATAATGAAGGTTAAAGGAATCGGTGCCTATACCTTCTTTAGGTTTAACGATCTGATTACGGTGGGCAGCCGTCAGTAATAAGAGCTGAGGGTTGAGAGTGGAGAGTTGAGAGCGGAAAGGTCTCTTCTCTCCACTTTCCACCCTCGTGCTCTGTCAGGCTTGAAATTGTTGGTAACGCCTCTTTTGCCCCTCACCCTGACCCTCTCCCCTGAGGCTTATCCTTACCCACATCTTTTAAAAACCACGAAGAACACGAAGGGCACGAAGATAAAACAAATCTTTTAATCCCATCTTTAAATAATTTTTTCTTCGTGTCCTTCGTGCTCTTCGTGGTTTATCCTTGATTTTCATCAAGGCAGGCTCTTGTTTACCCCATCCTTTTACCCAATTTGTGGGTAAAGATAAGCCCCTGAGGGGAGAGGATTAAGGTGAGGGGGATTGTCTACCGTTCCAGATAATCTTTCAGCTTCCGGCTCCTGGTAGGGTGACGGAGCTTTCGTAAGGCCTTGGCCTCAATCTGTCTGATCCGCTCCCGGGTAACATTGAATTGAGTCCCTACCTCTTCCAGGGTATGAGGATAACCATCTTCCAACCCAAAGCGAAGTCGCAGCACCTGGGCTTCCTGGTCAGAGAGTGTCTTTAGAACCCTCTTTAATTGCTCCTGAAGGAGGAGGAAGGTGGTCACATTAACCGGTGAATCCACCCCTTTATCCTCAATAAAATCCCCCAGGTGAGAATCATTTTCTTCACCAATAGGTGTCTCCAAGGAGATAGGATCCTGAGCAATATGAAGGACCCTCTTAACCTTAGTTATCGGCCAATCCAGTCTCCTGGCGATTTCGGCTGGAGTAGGCTCCCGGCCGCACTTTTGGACCAATCGCCGTGATTCTTTAATAACCCGGTTGATTTGTTCCACCATATGAACGGGTATTCGTATGGTCCGGGATTGATCGGCAATAGCCCTGGTTATGGCCTGTCTGATCCACCAGGTGGCATAAGTGCTAAATCGGTAGCCCCGTTTGTATTCAAATTTCTCGACCGCCTTAATCAACCCCATATTGCCTTCCTGAATCAAATCAAGAAAATTGAGCCCCCAGTTGATATACTTCTTGGCAATAGAAACGACTAACCGCAGATTAGCCGCAACCATCTCTTCCTTGGCCGCCGTAATAATGGCCTCTCCCTCCCGAATTTGATGCGAAAACTGTTTGATCTTGGTTATACTATTCCCCGTCGACTGTTCCATCCTCCGGAACCTTCTTCGAGAATTTTTGATCATTCGCCTGAGATCAGTGACATCTCCTTGTGTTTCCTTCTTTATCTTCTGAATCTGTTCCTCCATCTGCTTGATCTCTCCTTCGGCCTCACCGATTAAGTTGGCCATCTCTTTAATCCTGACGGAGATACTTTCAAGAAACCCTTGATAAATATCCCGGCCGTTCAGGAGAGATAGCATTTTTATTCGGAAATTTCGGTTGACTTCCTCCGGATTGCTTCCGTTGCTTTTAATAGCTTCTTTAATGGCGGCCTTCATCTCTTTGATCAGCCGGCGACATTCATTTCCCGGGATATCATCCGGCGCAGAGAATTGAAGAATCCTATCAGCCGTGATCCTGCCTTTCTCAAACCGCTCGACCTCTTTGTGAAGTTCTTTTATGATGATACCACTTTCCAGGACCGCATCCCGAATCTTGTTATCCCCTTCCTCCATTCGCCGGGCCATAGATATTTCTTCTTCTGGTGAAAGCAGCGATACCCGTCCAATATCCCGAAGATACATCCGAACCGGATCCTCTACCTTGCTTTCTCCCTTGCCCGGACCTAATCGGAGGTTTTTTTGCTTTTTCTCTTTCCCGAAGAGTTCGTCAACGATATCTATCCCTTCTTGAGTCAACTGAACAAAGACACCCTCTATATCTTCAGGACTCAGTGTGTCAGGGAGTATTTCATTGATCTCATCATAAGTTATCTCTCCTCTGGCCCGGCCCAGATTTATTAATTTTTTAGTCTCTTCTATCATTTCTAATTTTTTCATAGGTCACTTTTTATCTCAACCCTCCTCTTAAATTACGCCTTGCAGCCACCAGGCTTTGATATTGGGAAAGAAGTCCGGCTAATGCCCTTACATCACCTGACTTCTCCATTCTGGATATTTCTCGCTGAACTTTATCCATCCTGGCGTTCAGATTTCTTTCTCTAATCTTGATAATGTAGTCATTGATCGGCCCCACTTCCCCTTGGTCTTTTAATAAAGAAGAAGAAATCAGACCGGCTGTTTCCTTGTCTAGGAAATCAATAATCTTCCCTCTTTCAAAATTATTTCCCTCTTCATCCAACTCCATTATCTTAACCATTACCTTCCGGCAGTCGGAATTAAGGAAGTCATCGGGGCTAAGATTTTTCTTCACTTGAGCCCGGGCATCCCTATCCTTCAAGGTCAAACAGATAATCTCTTTTTCCAGATCCCGCTCTCTTTTTTCTTCCTTTTTAATATAATCCTTGATAACGCCCTTTTGCCTGCCTTGAAACTGTATTATTTCGGTTCGAATAAGGGCTTCTTCAAGATTCAGGGTTTCAGCCAACTTACGTATAAATTCATCCCTTTTAATGGCATTGGAGACCCTTATCAGGGATGGCAGGAGAGACTCAACCACTCTCGCCTTTCCCTCGGCCGTAGAAATGTCATATTGATTAAGCGCGGTTACCAAGCGATAATCCAGAAGACCGACAGCACGTGCCAGCTCTATTCTAAAGGCCTCCGGCCCTTTTTGGGTTAAGAAGTCCGACGGATCAAGCCCCTCCGGTAGGGAGACTACTCTCACATTTAATCCCCCTTCCATCAAGATCTCCAGACCCCGCAAAGAGGCGGCTACGCCGGCCGTATCAGGATCAAAGATGATAACGGCCTCCTGGGTATATCGTCCTAGGAGCTTTACTTGTTCCGCCGTTAAGGCCGTGCCTAAAGTAGCCACCACATTGGTAACCCCATGCTGATGGCAGGCCAGAAGGTCTGTATAGCCTTCGACAATAATTACCTTTTCCTCTGACCGGATAGACTCTTTGGATTCCCTCAGGCCGTAAAGATTTTTCCCCTTACTGTAGACAGGGGTTTCAGGTGAATTTATATATTTGGGAAGAGAATCATCCAGCACCCTGGCCCCAAAACCTATTGCTCTACTATGAATATCGGTAATAGGGAAAATAAGGCGGTCTCGAAAACGGTCATAATAATTATTAGTGCCTTCCTTATTGATAATCAATCCGCTTCTCGTTATCATCTCCAGGGGAAACTTTTGCTTAAGCAGATAATTCTTAATGTTGTCCCAGCCCGGGGGGGCATAGCCCAACTTAAACTGCTCTATGATGGTTTCCTTAAGACCACGGTGGAGAAGATAGTTTTTAGCCCTGGCGCCCTCAGGGGCATTCAGGGCCTTTTGATAAAAAGAGCCCGCCGTTAAATTAATGTTATACAGAATCTGCCTTTCGCTGGCTGCCTTAGCCTCAGTCCCTCTGGAATGGGGAAGATTTATTCCCGCCCGTTCAGCCAATCTCTTTACTGCCTCAGGGAAATTAAGCCCTTCTGTCTTCGTTAAAAAGGTGTAGACATTCCCGCCTGCCCCGCAGCCAAAACAATGAAAGATCTGCTTGGTCGGACTAACCACAAAAGAGGGGGTCTTTTCTACATGGAAAGGACAGCGGGCCTTGTAGTTTTCCCCACTTTTTTTTAAGGCGACATATTCGGATATTAAATCAACAATGTCCGTGCGATCCCGGACCTCGTCTATTATTTCTTGCGGGAATAACATAGTGCGGCCTCCCCTCGAGGCTCGAGGATCGAGGATCGAGCATCCAGCATCGAGCCTCCAGCATCGAGCATCCAGATCACCCATTCAACCGCCTTAGCCAGACTCGCCAGGCTGATATGCTCCTTTTTGGAATGAGGCTGTTTTATCCCTATGCCCAAGAGGATGGATTCAATCCCATGCTTATTAAAGATATTCATATCAGAGGCAATCATAACCGGGAGCAGATTAGGCGTTAAGCCAATCTCTCCCGCCGCTTGAGAGGCTAAAGAGACCACCCTACTTCCTTCTTCCACCTTCACCCCCTCACAAGAATGTTCGATGGAAATTGAGGCCTCTCCTCCCGCCCTTTTGGCGGCGGCCCTAAAGTTTTCCCTTAGTTCTGCTATTTGCGCCTCTAATTTTATCTTATCCCTGCTTCTGACTTCTCCAATAATGGTTGTTCTTTCCGGGACAATATTGGCGGCTGTCCCCCCTGAGATAGTGCCAAAGTTGACGGTAGTCTCCGGATCAATTAAACCCAGAGAGCACTGATTAATCCCTGCGGCAGCTATCTGGATGGCGCTAATTCCTTCCTCTATTCCTGATCCCGCGTGGGCTTCCCGGCCTTTGACTTCTATCTTGATCTGACTTCGGTAGGGAACCTGGTTAATAATGGTGCCCACTTCCTCATCACCGTCCAGGATAAATCCGGTTCGGCTGCTGAGGAGAGAATAATCCAAGTTAGCCGCCCCCAGCATACCCAGCTCTTCGGCTACGGTGAAAACAAACTCTACCCGGGGATAGGCGGCCGGCTTTTTTCTTAAAAGGTGCATCACCTCCAGGAGAATAGCTACCCCGGCCTTGTCATCAGCCCCCAGAACAGTTTCCCCCGCCGAGTAGAAAACCCCGTCCTTTTCCACCGGTTCAATTCCCCGGCCTGGCTGAACCGTATCTACATGCGCCGCAAACAGCAGGGGTGGGAGTTCTGCTCGGCCACCCTTAAACCTGGCAATCAGATTGCCGCTCTCTCCTCCAATGGCCTCGCCGGCTCTATCGGTAATTACTTCCAGGCCCAGCTCAATCAGCTTGTTTTTAAGATAGGCGACGATCTTCCCCTCTTGTTTAGAGAGGCTATCGATTTGAACCAGATGGAAGAAGGTCTCTTTTAGTCGGCTAATGTTCATTTGTCAGTGGAAAGGGGAGAGTTGAGAGGTCTCTCCCTTCTCAATTCTCCCCTCTCAACTTAACTCACTAACCCCTCTTCGCTTTTACTTTCTGTGTAACCGTTCAGCCACGGATGAACACGGATGAAACACGGAAAATCCCGCTACAGCGTATTTGCCTGCAATTAGGGTTGTAGGGACAACCCTTGTGGTTGTCCGCCTACGGAACAGACAGGGACACGCACGGACAGGGACAAACCCTGTCCCTACACTTCCGCCTTCTGTCCTCTCTTATTTATCCGTGCTAATCCGTGTTAATCAGTGGCTGAATAGTTACCTTTCTGCTCCCCACTTTTTACCGCCCACCAACCACTGGCAGGGCCTCAAAATAGAAGAAAGGCGTTATTATCCCTCCATAAATCTCGGCCTTTTGACCTAATCCCACCAGCGAGTTAAAGCTTTCATAGATATTTCCGGCTACCATGCAGTCTTTAATCCGGCCAATCACCTCACCCTCCTTAACCAGAAATCCAAGGCCAATATTGACTGAAAATTCACCGCCCAACACATTGCTCTGACCGCCGCCCAGGACCTGATCCACAATTACCCCTTCCTTTAAGCCGCGCACAGTTTTATTCCACTCCATATTCCCTGGGGAAACGCTGAGGTTACTGGAGGCAGGCGAAGGGAGGGAATCAAAATAGCGATAACCGTTCCCGGTTGATTCCCTCCCCCTCAAAGCAGCCGTTTGAAGGTCAAAGAGGAAATTTTTTAGGATGCCATCTTCTACAATAGGGATTTTTTGGGTGGCGATTCCTTCATCATCTATGGGGGCGCTACCGGCACAAAAATCGATCCCGGCGTCATCATAAATAGTAAGCTGGGGATCAAAAATAAGTTCTCCCCACCTGTCTGTCAAGGGAGAACTCCCCTTTTGAATCATCTTCCCGTTGACCCCTATCTCCACAGAGTGGAGGAGGGTAGGAACCGCTTTAGGGGTAAATATAACCGGATACCTTCCTGAAGCAAGTCCGGCCGTTTGTTTGGAAAGAGTAAGTCTTTGTTTAATTCGGTCAATAATAAAATCTGTCGACTGGATTAGTTTAGCCGAGCTGTAATAATCATAAACGGATAACAGGCTGTCTTCCTCTACCTTTAAAACCTCTACATAGAGATGAAAAGATGACTTTTTATACCCCTCATCCAGGCCAACCGAATTGATTAGCCTGGTCTTACCTATCGTTTTATCTATTTCTACCTTACAGTGGCAATCAGGGCATTCTTCCCGAATGGCCCCAATAATTTTCTCCCCTTCTTCCACTGCCTCGCCGGCTGTAAAACTACTTACTTTTTTATCAAAAACACAAACAGGATTTTTTTGGCTCGCCCCAGGAAATTCAAAAGCCGCCTTCTGTCCAAAGCCACTGACTTCCAGGGCATTTTCTACTAACGCCCGTCTTTGGGAAGGATCAGTCGTGGAAGAAAAGCCGATTTTGCCCTCCCTTATTAACCTGAGTCCCCAACCACAGGCCTCTTTCTCCCTGATATATTTAAGACGATTGTTTTCGAATTTAATAGAGTTTGAATTAGTCTGAACTTCGATCACTTCTGCCTTGGCAGCTCTTTTCAGAGCATGGGCCAGAATGTTTTCCATTATTGGGGCTCCTTTAATCTTCTTTCTAAGTATACACAATAATCGTCCTTTTGTCAAGAACCAAATTGTCAAGGAACTAATATCGTGCCTTAGTGGCTTGGTGGCTGGGTAGTTACAATAGAATAAAGCAACATCACCAGCAGTAAACCGGTAATCCCGCCGGCAAAATATTCCTCAGGCTGATAACCCAAGAAATGGAGAAAGAGCCACACGCTGCCGGAGAGTATGATTAAAAGAGTCAGGAGGAATATCTTGCTGATCCGATGCAGCCTTTCCGCGGCCTTTTCCAGGCCAATAATCCTGGTGTCTATTTTTATCTGCCCGGTATCGAATTTAAGAAGAAATTCATTAAGATTCCTGGGTAAAACAAGGGCCGTCCGTCCCAGGGATTTCACCTCTTCCAGCCAAAGCTCCCAGGGGGACTTATCTTCCTTGATGAATTCCTTAATGTGTGGTTTGACTACTTCAATAATATTTATCTTAGGATTAAGTTCTGCGGAGAGACCTTCCAGAATGCCCATGGTTCGACCCAGGAGGATCAGATCGTTGGGAATCTGCAGGGAAGCGGCTTCGTGAGCGAACTTATGAAAGGTTTCGCCTACCCGCTCTAAGATTTTAGCTGACTTGAACTCCCGCGGCGACATATGACCAAATTCATCTAAGATCTCTTTGATTAACTCAGCCAATCTGGCGACTTCCTCAGGTTCGGAAAGAAATCCCATTTTTTGGCTGGCCAGAGCCATCCCCTGGGCATCATAGGCAATTACTGCCCTGGCCCACTCCTTTAGTAAGCCAACCAACTCCAGGGGGAGCCGTTTGCAAACCCCGAAGTCAACAAAGACCACCTTAGATTGATCCTGAACCAGGATATTTCCCGGATGAGGATCGGCATGGAAGAATCGATCGACAAATATCTGCTGAGAATAGGCCTCAGTTACTATCCTGGCTATCTCTATCTTCTCCGGACCTGGTCTGCCTCGCGCAAAATCAGTGATCCGCTCTCCTTCCACGTATTCCAGGGCAAGCACCTTTTTGGTGGTGTATTCCCAATAAACAGAGGGAATAATTACCTCGGGGTTGTCAGTAAAGTTTTTTCCAATCTCATCAGCATTTTGCCCCTCATGGATATAATCCAATTCTTCATGTAAAAACCTGGAAAATTCCTGGTAGATGACCTCAAGGTTGATATTCCTGAGATGCTTCTTCAGGAAATAAAGGCCGAAGCGGAGGGCGGCCAGATCGCGTTCAATAACCTGATCAATAGACGGATACTGGACCTTAATCGCCACCTTACGGCCATCCTTCAGCACCGCCCGATGAACCTGCCCCAGGGAAGCAGAAGCCAGCGGCTGAGAATCAAAAGAGGCAAAGATATGCTCCAGGGGACGCTCCAGCTCAAGCTGTATCCGCTGTTTGATGAGCTTGAAATCAACCGGGGGGATTCGGTCCTGCAGGAGGGAAAGTCGGTCAGTATATTCTACCGGCAGGACATCGACCCGGGTAGAGATGAATTGCCCGACTTTAATCAGACCACCCTTTAAGGTAATAGCCTTATTGAAAAACAGGTCAGCATACCTGGTATGGAGCCGCTTTAGCCGTAATTGGTATCTTTCCTCGCCTAAGAAGGGCTTGAAAAGGCTTAGCAGCTTATACCCTAAGGCTATCCGGACAATTATCAGGCAAGTAGTAATAAATCGTGTTCGAACGCTGATTTTTTTCTCCTTATAAAATCAGATTGACAGATTTGACTTCTGCCCTCTGCCTTTGGTAATCGGTGACGGGTGACTGAATTATCGAATTATACGCCTTCGTCTACCGATTGTCAACGGTAAAATTAATCTTTGCCCTGCCTTTCCTTGGGGAGTGCGCCTTAAAAATATCGACCTGTGCGGTTAGATTTAGACTGATAATTTGAGCTCTATATTACCTAAGAGCTTCCCCTCCCTTGATGGGCTTATCCTTACCCACAAATTGGGTAAAAGGATGGGGTAAACAAGAGCCTGCCTTGATGAAAATCAAGGATAAACCACGAAGAGCACGAAGGACACGAAGAAA
>JBFMHI010000107.1 GCA_040753085.1 bacterium
TGTCTCCAGTTTTACTATACTAAAAGATTAAAGGAAAAGGGCTCCTTAAGCCGAGATATTAAAGTAGAAGTATCGGGATGGTTCACTTTACTGTGAAAGCTTGCGGCTGAGAGGTAGGGTGGGCACCACCCACCAAAAAGGCGTAGATGGCGAACAGATTGGTGGGTAATGTCCACCCTACTTGTGCGGAAGGTTAACCGCGTCTAAAGTTTCACAAGAAAATGGATGATTTTGAACCGTCCCGATTTTTCTCAGTGTCTCTGTGTCTCCGTGGTGAGGTGAACGGTTACGATATAATTAATAGAAGGGACGTCTCTTGTAAGTCACTACAAATGGAGGTAGCGATGACCGGATCCGAAATCAGAGAGAGGTTTCTGCAATTCTTTAAACAGCAGGGGCATACTATCAGGCCTTCGGCCTCCCTTATGCCTAACGACCCCACCGTTCTTTTTACTATTGCCGGAATGGTTCCCTTTAAGGCCTTTTTTCTGGCCCAGGGAGAATTGCCCTTTTACCGCGCCGCCAGCTCTCAGAGGTGTCTTCGAACTAATGACATTGACGAAGTAGGCAAGACCGCCCGGCATCTGACCTTCTTTGAGATGTTGGGGAATTTCTCCTTTGGCGATTATTTTAAAGAAGAAGCCATTACCTGGGGCTGGGAGTTCCTGACCGGCGAGATGAAGCTGCCTGAGGAGAAATTGTGGGTTTCCGTCTTTAAGGACGATGATGAATCGGCTGACCTCTGGCATAAAAAGATGGGTCTACCCAGGGAGCGAATTGTTCCCCTGGGGGAGGATAATAACTTCTGGAAGATGGGCGAGACCGGTCCGTGTGGGCCTTGCTCTGAGATCCTTTACGATATGGGGGAAGAGGTCGGCTGTGGAAGGCCTGATTGTAAAGTTGGCTGTGACTGTGACCGTTATCTGGAACTGTGGAACCTGGTCTTTACCCAGTTTGACCGGGACGCCGAAGGCCGGCTTCATCCCCTGCCTAAGCGCAATATCGATACCGGGATGGGTCTGGAACGTTTAGCGGCGGTTATTCAAGGGGTAAAGACCAACTTCGAGACTGATTTGCTGCGATTAATCATCAATGAAACCGCGGCCTTATCAGAGAAGAGATACGGGCAGGCTGGGAACATCGACTGTTCTCTCCGTATCATAGCCGACCATATGCGAGCCATCACCTTTCTCATCTTTGATGATCTGTTGCCTTCCAACGAAGGAAGGGGTTATGTCCTGCGGTCCCTCATCCGTCGGGCGATGCGCCAGGGGAAGATCTTAGGACTCGAAGGCGCCTTCCTGTATCGTTTGGTTGATTCTGTCTGCCGGGTAATGGGTCTGGCTGAGCTGACCAATAGACGCGAGGGAATCAGCCAGATCATCCTGACCGAAGAGGAGCGGTTTCTCAGCACTCTCAAGCAAGGCACCAATATACTGGAAACCTTGATTGAGGAACATCGAAGAGAAGGGCGCCCCACTATTACCGGTGCTGAGGTCTTTAGGCTTTATGATACTTATGGCTTCCCCGTCGACCTGACCAGGGAAATGGCTAAGGAAGCCGGTCTGAGCATAGATGAAGCTGGATTTTCTGAAGCCATGGAGACCCAGCGCCGCCGGGCACGCTCGGCTGGACTTGGTCCAACTAAAGAAGTTCCGGTTCACGTGGATGCCGTAATTAGGGCTAAAACCGAATTTGTTGGTTATGAGCGATTGGAAACTAAGGCCAGAATCCTGGAAATTATCAAGGAGGATAAACCCAGGCCTGAGGCCAGGGAAGGGGAGGAAGTTGAAATCATTCTTGATGTAAGCCCCTTTTATGGGGAGGGCGGCGGACAGATAGGCGATCAAGGAATCCTGACTAAAGAGGGGGTAAAGGTGGAGATCGTTGATACCCAGTCCACCCCTTACGCCCTCCTTCATCAGGCCAGGATCGTCTCAGGATGGATAAAGGAAGGAGATGAAGTTACGGCCAGAGTGGATCGACGGCGGCGAATGAACATCGCTCGAAATCATACCGCCACCCATTTGCTTCAGGCTGCCCTGCGAGAAATCCTGGGCGCTCACGTCAAACAGGCCGGTTCTCTGGTGGCGTCTGATCGTCTCCGCTTCGATTTCACCCATCCCTCTCCCCTGACAGATCGGGAAATCCGACGGGTAGAGGAATTGGTCAATGAAAGGATAAGGGGGAATATCCCGGTCAGCACCTTTACTACCACCCTGGAGGAGGCCAGGGAGGCCGGGGCGATGGCCCTTTTTACCGAAGAATACGGAGATAAGGTTCGGGTCGTCAAGATAGGCGAGGTCAGCCTCGAACTTTGCGGCGGCACACATACGCAGGCCACGGGTGAGCTGAGTATCTTTCAACTGGCCTCGGAAACAGGCGTGGCCGCCGGGATAAGACGAATCGAAGCCATAACCGGGGAAGCAGCTTACCAGGACATCCGCAAACAACAGGAAACCATCAATGAGATAGCGGAACGCTTAAAAACAGAGCCAGACAGGGTCCTGGAGAAAGTAGACCAACTCGTGGAAGAAACCAGAACCCTGAAAGATAATATCGGGCACCTCAAGCAGAGGCTTTTAGCTATCAGGATCGAGCATCTTTTGACCTCAGTGGTTACGGTGGAAGGGATAAAGCTTATTGCCGCTGAGATAGAAGGGATGGATATGGGCTCCCTCAGGGAAGCCGCCGATTCCCTGGCCGCAAAGCTGGAGGGACTAAGTATCGTGGTTCTTTGCTCGGTTCAGGAAGGCAAGGTCTTTTGGGTGACCAGGGTAGCCAAGGAGCTTACCGATCGGGTGCATGCCGGCAAGCTGGTAGGGGAGTTAGCTAAAATAACCGGGGGGGGCGGCGGTGGCCGGCCAGACTTTGCCCAGGCCGGCGGCCGTGATCCGGACAAGCTGCATCAAGCTTTGGCCAGGACATTAGAGATAGTTAAAAGTTATTTAACCGTCCCTCCATTTTTCTTGACAGAATAACGGGGAGAAGTTATAATGAAAATAACCGTTCAGGTATGCACGAATTAGCACGGATAAATAACACAGGACAGAAGGCGGAAGTGTAGGGACAGGGCTTGTCCCTGTCCGTGCTTGTCCATGTCCGTTCCGTAGACGGACAACCACAAGGGTTGTCCCTACAGCCTAAGGACAGACCCGAATCACGGACACGGCTCACGGATTTTCCGTGTTTCATCTGTGTGCATCTGTGGCTGAACGGTTACTAATGAAAAATCGTAACTACTCAGGTAGATAGGCTGAAGGCTGAAGGCTTTTAGGGACAAGGGTGGTGAGTAGATGATTGAACTTCAGCCTTCAGCCTTCAGCCTTCAGTCTTCAGCCTCTTTACCTGAAAAAATCATCAAAGGAAAGGAGATCATTAGCTATGAGTGTTCTGGTGGTCGGTTCAGTGGCCCTTGATACGGTTAAGACCCCCTTTGGGGAGGCAGGGGAGGTGTTGGGGGGAGCCGCGGTTTATTTCTCTATGGCTGCCTCGCTCTTTACTAACGTGAACTTAGTCGGGGTAGTGGGCACTGACTTTCCGAAAGAGCATGTCGAACTCCTCAGTCGGCGATCTATTGATCTAACCGGACTTCAGAAGAGGGAAGGCCAGACCTTTCGGTGGTCAGGGGAATATACCTATAACCTGAATGAGGCCAAAACCTTGGATACCAAGCTGAATGTCTTTGAGGATTTTAGGCCGGATATCCCTGAGGTCTACCGGAATTCTGAATCGGTCTTTTTAGCCAACATTGACCCTGAGCTTCAACTGCAAGTCCTGGAACAGGTTCGATCTCCCAGGGTGGTAGCCTGCGATACCATGAATTTCTGGATAAGTGGGAAGCGTGGAGCCCTCCTTAAGCTCCTCAAGCGCATAGATATTATCATCCTAAACGATGCTGAAATACGTCAGTTAACTAATGAGCCGAATTTAGTCAAGGCAGCCAATATCCTCAGGAGCTTTGGTCCCAGATATGTCATCATCAAGAAGGGTGAACACGGGGTGCTGATGTTCACCGGCTCTTCCTTTTTCTCTGCCCCGGCCTATCCCTTAGAATACATCTTTGATCCAACCGGCGCCGGGGACACCTTTGCCGGTGGCTTTATGGGCTACCTGGATACCTGCGAGGGATTAGCAGAGGCTAATCTCCGTAAGGCGATTGTCTATGGAAGTGTTTTGGCTTCCTTTAACGTGGAGGAATTCAGCCTGAGACGTCTGAGCAGGGTCCATATCGGTGAAGTCAAGGATAGATTCAGGGAGTTTGAAAGGATGTCCCGCTTTGAGGGGGTGTAAGGAGCTAAGATATGCGCCAGATGATTAACCTCGGTTTGATTGGCCTGGGCACAGTGGGCGGTGGTGTGGTTAGGGTTCTAAGAGACAACCTAACCCTGATTGAGGCCAGGGTTGGTGTCCCGGTGCGATTGAAAAAGGTCTGCGATCTGAACCTTGACCAGGCTAAGGGGCTGGGATTGAACACCGATCAATTAACGACGAGGGCCGAAGAGGTGGTCACTGATCCTGAGATAGACATCGTGATCGAACTGATTGGCGGCTATGAGCCGGCCCGCACCTTTATCCTTGAAGCCATTAAGCACGGCAAACAGGTGGTTACCGCTAATAAGGCCTTGCTGGCCAAATATTGGGGCGAGGTTATGTCTGCTGCTTCTGAGTATAAGGTAGGGCTTGGTTTTGAGGCCAGTGTTGGGGGAGGGATACCTCTACTTTCTTCCATTCAGACCGGCCTGGCCGCTAATCGCATTGAGTCCATTTTTGGAATCATAAATGGGACATGTAACTATATCCTAACTACCATGGAAAGCCAGGGCAAGGAGTTTTACGAGGTCTTAGCCGAAGCCCAGGCTAAAGGATATGCCGAGGCTGATCCGTCCTTGGACATTGAAGGGATAGATACAGCCCATAAGACTATTATCCTGGCTTCGCTGGCCTTTGGACAGTGGGTCAAAATGGAAGAAGTCTATACGGAAGGGATTAGCCGGCTTACACCGGCTGATATTACTTACGCCCGGGAGTTTGGCTATACCATCAAGCTCCTGGGCATAGCCCGGGAGGAAGAAGGCGAATTAGATGTTCGGGTGCATCCGGTTCTTCTCCCCCGTCAACATTGGCTGACCTCCGTAGATGGGGTTTATAATGCTGTCTACTGTCGGGGAAGCCTTACCGGTCCTCTTCTCTTCTCCGGTCAGGGCGCCGGTCGTTTTCCTACGGCTTCGGCGGTAGTGGCTGACTGTATTGCCTTAGCCAGAGACCTTTTGGCCGGACAGGTGAGGCTGCCACTGCGCCCCGGAGACAAGCCAAAACACATCAAAGGGATAAGTAAAATTAAGAGCAGATATTACATACGTTTTTCAGCCCTAGACCAACCGGGGGTTTTAGCAGAAATAAGCGGCATTTTAGGACGATACGGGATCAGCATTGCCTCGGTTATCCAAAAAGAAAGACGAACCAAAGACGTGGTCCCGGTAATAATGCTTACTCACGAGGCCCTGGAGCAAGACATCCAGGCCGCTCTGAGCGAGATTGATCAACTGACCGTGATTAAAGATAAGAGCTTACTTATCAGGATAGAGGAGCGTTAAAATGCACCACGCCGATTTTGTCCATCTTCATACTCATACAGAATACAGCCTCCTGGACGGGGCTATTCGAATATCCGACTTGATCAGGCAGGCCCATGAGTTTAAGATGCCAGCCGTAGCCATAACCGATCACGGCAATATGTTTGGGGCGATCGAATTTTATCGGGAGGCTATGTCTCACGGCGGAGTAAAACCTATCATCGGCTGCGAGGTCTATGTCGCCCCTCATCATCGAAAAGATAAGTCAAGCAACTATGGGATAGGTGACGCCTCCTATCATCTCCTCCTCTTAGCGGCCAACGAGATGGGCTACCGCCACCTGATGGAACTTTCCTCTATTGGCTATCTGGAGGGGTTTTATTACAAACCCAGAGTGGATAAAGAAATCCTGGCCAAGTTCAGTCAGGGGTTAATTGCTTTTTCTGGATGTCTAAAGGGAGAGGTTCCCTATCTTATTCTTAAAGGCCAGTTGAAGGAAGCCAGGGAGGCGGCTAAAGAGTATCAACGTCTCTTTGGCCAAGAAAATTTCTTCCTGGAACTCCACCGGCACGGGATAGAAAATCAGGATAAGGCCAATGAAGAATTGATCAGGATGAGCCGTGAGCTTTCTATTCCTCTGGTAGCCAGTAACGATGCCCACTACCTGGTTCAAGGGTATGCCGAGGCCCATGATGCCCTCTTATGTCTTCAGACCGGGAAAAACGTGGATGATACTCAACGGCTCAAGTTTTCCTCCCCTGAATTTTTCTTCAAGAACGCGGAAGAGATGAAGGAACTCTTTTCTGACGTGCCCGAAGCCATTACCAACACTATTGATATTGCTCAAAGATGTAATCTGGAATTAGATCTGGGTAAAATTTATCTCCCCCCATATCAGGTCCCAGCAGAGGAAACGCCGGAAAGTTATTTGACCGGCCTCTGTGAAGAAGGCCTGAAGAGAAGATACAAAGAAATAACGGATGAGATCAGAGCCAGACTGGATCATGAACTAAAGATTATTATCCGGATGGGCTATACCGGCTATTTTCTTATTGTTTGGGACTTTATCAGATATGCCAAAGAGAAAGGCATTCCGGTAGGCCCGGGGCGTGGTTCAGCCGCCGGCAGCCTGGTGGCTTATTGTTTGGGGATTACCGACATCGATCCCTTGAAGTATGGCCTCCTTTTTGAACGCTTTCTAAACCCTGAGCGGGTCAGTATGCCCGACATCGATATTGACTTCTCTGACGAAGGCCGGGATGAGGTCATCGACTATGTGGTAAGGAAATACGGGAAAGATAAGGTCACCCAGATCATTACCTTCGGAACGATGGCCGCCAGGGCGGCCATTCGGGATGTGGCCCGGGTCCTTTCCTTCTCTTACTCTGAGGCGGATAAGATAGCTAAACTGATCCCGGCCGAGTTGAAGATCACCCTAAAAGATGCCCTGAATCGGGTAGAAGAATTGAAGGAGATGGTCAAACACGACCCGAAGGTCAAAAAGCTCTTTGATATTGCGATTACCCTGGAGGGGCTAACCAGACATGCCTCTACCCATGCGGCGGCCGTGGTCATTGCCCCTAAATCATTAACCCACTACACGCCTCTCTATCAGGACCAAAAGAGTAAAGCCGTTACTACTCAATATGATATGCATGCAGTGGAAGCTATTGGTTTGCTGAAGATGGATTTTCTGGGGCTTAAGACACTGACGGTCATCAAGGACTGTTTGAGTCTTATTGAGGAAAACCAGAGGCAGAATACAGAACAGGATGAAATAAGGAGCCAACCATCCGCCCTCGATTTAGCGGCTCTGCCTATGGATGATGAACCCACCTATCAACTCCTTTCTGAGGGAAATTCTCTGGGGCTGTTTCAATTAGAAAGTTCAGGGATGAGAGACTTGCTCCGCAAGATGCGGCCGGCGTGCTTTGAAGATATGATTGCTTTAGTGGCCTTATATCGACCCGGGCCTTTAGGCAGCGGCATGGTAGACGAATTCATCAAGGGTAAACACGGCAAGGGTAAGATATCCTATCTCCTTCCCCAGCTTGAACCTATCTTGCAGGAGACCCATGGGGTTATTGTCTATCAGGAACAGGTTATGCAGATAGCCAGCAGTGTAGCCGGTTTCTCTCTTAGCCAGGCTGATGAGCTTCGAAAGGCGATGGGCAAGAAGATTCAGGAAAAAATGGAGAAGATGCGCGGCCTCTTTGTTGAGGGGGCAAAGGCAAAAGGCATAGCCAAGACCAAGGCTAATGACCTCTTTGAGTTGATGTCCAAATTTGCCGAATACGGGTTTAATAAATCTCATTCGGCGGCTTATGCCCTGATCGCTTACCAGACAGCGTATTTAAAGGCTCATTATCCGGTTGAGTTTATGGCTGCTCTCCTGACCAGTGAAATGAATGACACGGACAAGATTAATCTTTACATCAGAGAGGCAAAAAAGATGGGCCTGACGGTGCTTCCTCCGGATGTAAATGAGTCTTACCCCAAATTCAGGGTGGTTAAGGGTAAGATCCGGTTTGGCCTGGCGGCCGTTAAAAACGTGGGCTTTTCAGCTATTAATTCTGTTGTTTCCGCCAGGGAGAAGGAAGGCAGGTTTAAGAACTTAATTAATTTTTGCGAGCGGGTGGACCTCAGGTTAGTCAATAAGAAGGTCATAGAAAGCCTGATCAAGTGCGGCGCCTTTGATTCTTTAGGCAGGGCCAGCCGGGCGAGTATCGCCGCCGCTGTGGATAAGGCCCTTAGTTTTGCTTCTGCCAGGCAAAAAGAGCAGGCTTCCGGCCAAACCTCTCTCTTTGACTTAATGGAGGAACAACCTGGTTTTGATCAAGCCCAGGCAATTATCCCTGATGTCCCTGAGTGGTCTGAACACGAACGGCTGGCCGCGGAAAAAGAAGTATTGGGTCTTTATATCACTGGGCATCCCCTCGCTAAATACGAGCAGGAGTTGGAACGGTATACCACCTGCCGAAACTCTGAATTATCCGAACTTCAGGATGGCGACTTGGTGACCGTGGGCGGCATCGTTGCTTCGGTAAAAGAACAAACAACCAAACGCGGCAATCAGATGGCCTATGTGGGACTGGAAGATTTAACCGGCCCAGCCGAACTGCTTATCTTTGATTATCAGGAATTTAAATCCGAAATTACCCTTGACCGGATAATCCTGGTCGAGGGCAAGGTGAATCGAAAGGGGGAAAAACAGGAAATCAAGATAGAGCCTCAACGGATCATCCCCCTTTCCGAGGCAGCGCAGCATCTGGCCAAAGTGGCCCACATCCGGCTATCTACGCCTGGTCTGGAGGAAGATACCCTGCTTAAGCTCAAGCAACTATTGACTAAATTTAAAGGAAGCGCCCCGGTCTATTTTCACTTAGCTACTCCCCATCATGGTGAGATTATCACTTCCACCTCCCCCCATCTGAGAGTAACCCTTAACCAAAACTTAGCCAGCCAGGTAGAGGAAATAGTAGGCGAAGGCGGGATATGGTACAGCCGCGGGCTGGAGTAGTGAGAGTTGAGAGAAGAGACCTTTGCCCTTGGCTATTGGCTACTGTTGCCCTCTCTACCCTCAGGGTAACTACTCAAAACTAAGTTAAGCAGTTAGTTGGGAGACAAAGCAAAATTCCCTCTCCCTTGATGGGAGAGGGATAGGGTGAGGGTGAAATGGGCGGGCAATATTATTACTCTTGCTAAAAACGGGACGGTTCACCTTGCTGTGAAAGCTTGCGACTAATGGCCTATCCCAAAACCTCCGCGATAGAAACCTGGTTTCTTGAAGAAACTCGGCTTCTGGTCACACTGGAGAGGTTTTGGGATAGGCTC